>DATCYD010000016.1:0-9159 GCA_036570465.1 Anseongella sp. | reverse complement strand
ATCTGGTATTTTTATGGCTCTGGATTATCCGGGCGCTTCTACGCTCTATCCGGGATTATCTGCGTACAAAAGAATCATTCAAGGATAAACCCCTGGATAGCTACCTCCAGGTAATCCTCATTTTCCTCTTCATCTTTGCCGGTTTGGTTTCCTTTTCGATATTAACGGGGAAAGAAATTTGGGTATTCGTAACTGCCATGGGTGCTGCAACCGCTATCCTGATGCTGGTTTTCAAAGATACCATCCTGGGCTTTGTGGCTAGCATCCAGGTATCCACCAACGACATGGTTCGCATCGGCGACTGGATTGAAATGCCCAAATATGGCGCTGACGGGGATGTGATGGAAATCAATCTGAATACGGTAAAAGTTCAGAACTGGGATAAGACCATTACCACCATTCCTACCTATTACCTCATTACTGACTCCTTCAAGAACTGGAGGGGGATGCAGGAATCAGGTGGCAGAAGGATCAAACGCCCCATAAGGCTGAAAATTTCCAGCATCCGTTACCTGAACAACGACGAAATTGATGAACTGAAAAAAATCCAGTTACTAAAGCCATATATCGAAGAACGGCAGGAAGAGATCGAACATTTCAACAAGGAAAAGGGATTTGACCGTTCCATGCCGGTAAATGGACGAAACCTGACCAATGCTGGCCTGTTCCGGAAATACATTGAACTTTACACGCATAACCACCCGGGCATTAACAAGAACTTAACCTTTATCGTCCGGCAGCTGAGCCCAGGCGACAACGGTCTTCCTCTTGAATTATATATGTTTACCTCAGATATCCGGTGGGTACCCTATGAAGGGACCATGTCCGATATCTTTGATCACCTGCTGTCAGCTGTTAAGTACTTCAAACTGGAAATATTTGAGCTGCCAGCCTCCGATGATCTCCGAAGCCTGAGCCTTCCCCGCGATTAGAAATTGTTGATGGATTTTCCGTAAGTTTACTTCTGGAAACATATTGACTGTACTATTATACAGTTCAATGACGTTACTTTTGTTATTTGTATCACCCGATGAAAAGCCGCTGCTTTCTCTTGTGCTTCCTCCTATCTGCTGTTGCGGTCCGGGCCCAGCAGCAGCCCCAATACACCATGTACATGGCCAACAATTTCGTGTTGAATCCTGCCCTGGCCGGCATTGAGAACTACACGGATGTAAAATTAAGCTACCGGGCACAATGGGTTGGGATTGAAGATGCCCCTGTTACCGCTTACGCCACCATCCACGGCCTGATCGCTTCCGATATCGAAGGACGCCGGCACGGCCTCGGCGGGTCAGTGGTGCTGGATAAAACCGGCCCAACCCAGCGATTTTCCGGAACAGCCGCCTATGCTTTTCATTTACCGGTAAGCAAGTCGCTGACAACAGCTTTCGGCGTAAGTGCAGGCATCATGGAATACTCCCTCAACACCGATGAGCTGCAACTGGGAAACCCAAACGATGTAATTCTGACCAAAGGCAACTACTCCCAGCTGCTCCCAAGCGTTAACGCAGGCATCTGGCTTTATTCACCCAATTTTTACATAGGCGCCGCCGTACAGAACCTGATTGAAAGCCAACTGACCTTCAACAGTTTTACCTCCTCCGGAGCAAGCCGCCTGTATCGCCATTACTTCATTACCGGCGGCTATCGGTTCGTCTTAAACGAAACCCTGACAGCCACGCCTTCGGTCATGTTCAAGCTGGTACGGCCCGTACCGGTTTCTTTCGACGTAAACTTCAAGATGATGTACCGCGATCGATTCTGGGCCGGAGTTTCCTACCGCAAAAAAGATGGCTTTGCTGCCATGGCAGGAATCAATATCAGTCCGCTGATCAATGTCAGCTATGCCTACGACTACGTCACATCCGACCTCCGGGAATACACCACCGGCAGTCACGAGATCATCCTGGGAATCCTCCTGAACAACGAAGAAGGCGCCCTTTGTCCCACCAATGTTTGGTGACAGGCTTCCTCGCAAACAGACCAAATGCTTAGATATATGCTTCCATACAGCCTGACCCTGCTTAGCTGCCTGGCGGGTTGCGGAACGCTATATGGGCAGGCAGAAGGCTGTATGGGAAGCTTAGGGGAACCAATATTCTTCGAGGATTTCGGAAGCGGTCCCGGATTAGGGCCTCCACTGCCATCGGGAAGGACGAACTACATCTATCTGGGGCCGGGTCGTGAGCGGATATATCCCGATGATGGCGAATATGCTATTGCAAACAATGTGCAATGTGGTAAAGCAGACTGGCATTCCCTGCCTGATCACACGCCGGGAGATGAAAATGGCTATACGCTGGTAGTCAATGCCGACGAAGAAACCAACGGTGAGTTCTACCGGACATCTGTCAGCGGTTTATGCAGGAACACCACGTTTGAATTCAGCGCCTGGATTACCAATGCCAATACATTGGAAACATGTGCCGGAAGCAGTATCCGGCCCAATATCCTTTTTCGGATAGAAAATCTCGCAGGGGATGAAATCGCAAGTCTTCCAACAGGAGATATTCACCCCACAGCCGAGCCCCGGTGGGATAAGTTCGGGGTCACCTTTGATACAGGGGATGAAACCGAATTTGTACTGATCATGATCAACAATAACATTGGCGGTTGCGGGAATGACCTGGCCATCGATGATATTGCCTTTCGTGCTTGCGGACCTACGGTGCTAGCCAATGTGCAGGGATTCACCAGCAGTGAAATTGTTTATGCCTGTTCCGGGGCTAATTTCACTCTTCAAAGCAGCATCGGCGCCGGGTTTGCTGATCCGCAATACCAATGGCAGGTTAGCATTGACGATGGCGCTACCTGGACCGATATGCCAGGTCAGAACCAAGGTACACTGACCGGGCTCAACGCAGATGCTCCCCGGGCTTACCGCCTGGCCACCGCCGCAAATGTGGCCAATTTTGCCAATCCTAATTGCCGGGTAGTTTCCAACCCCGTCATCGTAGAGTCAACGCCTCCCTTAAGCTTTGACCGGGAACCAGATGATCTTCGCGCATGCCTGAATGAACAACCCTTTCTCGAGGTCCAGGGTATCCGGGGACACCCTCAACTAATGTATCAGTGGGAAACCAGCACCGCGCCATCCGGGCCATGGACGGCGGTAGTCCATGATCCGGACAATACCCCTCCCGGCACCCCACCCACCCGTTTTTATCCGCCAACAACCACACCGGGTAACTATTACTATCGCTGCGTCCTATCTACGACCGCCATAGGTTGTGACCCGGTTCCCTCCAGAGCCGCTCATCTGACCGTACTCAAGCCTGTCGTAACCTTGAAACTTAAAGTCCGGGAACTCTGTGCGGATGATGTCCCGCTGGCACTCTCCGGCGGACTGCCACTGCAGGGAGATCACCCCGGAGAAACAGGCCATTATAGTGGCCCGGGGGTGGAAAACGGCATTTTTGATCCGGTAGCTGCCGGCGGACCAGGCACCTATGAGATTACCTATACGTTGACCAACACAACCGGCTGCCAATACGTGGACACCGATCTCATCACCGTATATCCCGCTGCGCTTGCTGAAGCCGGGAAGAATAAAGTAATGCTCGAAGACACTTATACATTTTTAGAAGGGACCGGCAATGGTGTATCGTTCTCATGGAGCCCCGCCACCAACCTGGATGCCCCATCAAGTCCCACAACCAAGGCTTCCCCCCTGGTTAGCACCACCTATGTCCTCACTGTTACCAATGAAAATGGCTGCACGGCCTCCGACACCATGCACGTAGCCGTCCTTGATAAAATGATCATCCCTTCTGCATTCACCCCCAATGCCGACGGAATGAATGATGCCTGGGAGATCCTGGGCATTACCGATTATCCCGGAGCCACGGTCCGGGTCTTCACCCGCTGGGGCGCTACCGTTTATCAATCAAGAGGATACCCGGTCCCCTGGGACGGAACATTGAATGGGAAACAAGTTCCTACGGGAGCCTACTATTACCTGATCACTCCCGGCACTCAGCTGGCCCCCGTTACCGGGTCGGTAACCATCATCCGATAGTGTTGAATTTTTTGTTATACTTCCGGTATTTTAGTAATTTAGTAGGGATGAGCGCCTTAACGCCTTTTCATATTGAGCCGTACAAGAAGATATTTGGGAGCACTTTTGCTGCTGGTGACAGCGCTTGCTTCGAATGCCCAGAACACTACTAACCGGGGCACCGATTTCTGGACTACCTTTACCTCACACATCAACGAAGAAAGTGAAAGGAAAACCTATGTGGGTATGGCACTGTACATTACCTCAGATGTCAGCACCTCAGGCACCGTCACGGTCGCGGGAGGCGGTTTTAGCCAAACGTTCTCCGTATTACCCAATGAAATCAAAACCATCCAGATACCCATGGGACCCACATATACGGGTAATTCAGGAGTCATCGAAAAAAAGGGGATTCATATTACCTCCGTGGAGCCGATTGTCGTTTATTCGCATATCTATGGGGAATTCCGATCCGGCGCTACACTGGTGATGCCTTCCCGTTCCCTGGGAATGGAATACCGGGCCATGACCTACCAGGCTACCTCTCAATTCAGTATTATTGGAGTCGAAGACGAGACTTACGTGGAAATCACCCCCACCGCAGAGACCGAAACCGGCAGGGTGGCAAACGTACCGTTTACCATCACCTTGCAAGCAGGCGATGTTTTTCAGTTGCGCTCTGCGGGTGATCTTACCGGATCGAAGATCACCACCAGGATTCCTGAGAACAATACCTGTAAAAAGATTGCCGTTTATTCCGGAAGCCTGGGTGCAAGCATCGGTTGTGAGGGCCGGGGATACGATAACCTGTATCAACAGCTGTTTGCCTATACCAGTTGGGGGCGGGATTACATCGCTGTTCCGATGGAAAACCGGCCTTATGATATTGTCCGCATTCTGGCAGGTGATGCCGAAACAATCGTGAGTGTGAACGGAAACAGCCGGACTATCCCGGCCGGAGGCTTCCTGGAGATCCCGCAAGTCACCGTGCCGCTGGTAATCCATGCCAGTCAGCCTGTTTCTGTTGCTCAGTTCACGCCATCACAAAGCTGCGATATCCGTAATCCGGTGGACGAAGGTGGCGCTTTTGGTTTTGATCCTGTTTACCCTGGCGACCCCGATATGGTCATCCTCAGCTCCATTGAACAGAACCTGCGCGAGATCACTTTGTATTCCTCCAGCGCCCAGGCCATCACCGATAATTTTATAAACGTGGTGATTAGCACCCGGGATGTTGCCTCCTTTATCCTGGACGGAAGCTCCCGCGGTGCTCAGTTCCAGCCTGTTCCCGGGGACCCGGCTTATGCATACGCCCGTTTCCGCGTCGGTGCGGGAACCCACCGCTTGTCTGCCGACGGAGGTTTTAATGCCATCGCCTATGGCTTCGGAAATTACGAATCCTATGCCTACCTGGCCGGCACGAATCTCATCGACTTCTCCAAACACATCCATCATGAAACCGGTCCGGAAATCTTTACCGGGAACGAAAGCTGCGAAGGAAGAACCGTACGTTTCAGCGCAGAACTGGATTTCGAAGTTTATTCTTTCCAATGGGATTTCGGAGACGGAACCCTTACTGAAATCGAAGAGGATCCAGCTAAATTGCTTTCCTACGAGCACACCTATACTCAGGCAGGTGAATATACGGCCACATTGATCATTCTCAAAAGCGACGGAAGCGAATGCGGAGATATCGAGCAGCTGGAAATCCCCTATGAACTGGAAGTCGATCCCAACCCTTTTCCGGAACCCGCCTTCCGCATACCCCCTTCCTGCGTGGAAGACGCGGTGGTGTTTGAAAACCTGAGCGTCATCGCAGACGAAACCGAAATGACCTATACCTGGAATTTTGGCGATGGAAGCCCGGTTTCCCGGGAGACATCTCCTACCCACTCCTATGCGCGAGCCGGCAATTATCAGGTCACGCTGACCGCTATTTCAAAATATGGGTGCAGCCGGCTAATCACTCAGGAGATCTCGATTAGCTCATCAGACCCCCTTGCCGGTCTTGAATTACAGGAGTCTGTCTGCCAGTACGAAGCGGCAAGTTTCTTTGACAAAAGCGAGGTAAGTTTCGGGGAAATTTCTGCCTGGGAATGGGACTTCAACAGGGAAGGCAGTTCCACGGAAAAGGACCCTGTCTTCACCTTCACGACTCCGGGAAGAAAAACAATTACCCTGAAGGCCTACTCCGGTGCGACGTGTTTTGATGTTCATGTTATGGAAATGCTCGTGCTGCCTGTTCCCCAGCCTCAGTTTACACTCAGCAGCGAGCAAGCAGTAGTTTGTCTGAATACTGCGCCGTTCACCGTATCCGGTTTTTCGCCGCAGGACGGCTACCAGGGAGGATCCGGCCGGTTGACAGCCTCTGCCGGACTGGATGCCAACGGTATATTCCACCCGTCTGAAGCAGGCACAGGGGTTCACGAACTTTCCTACACCTTTACCAACCAGGAAGGCTGCAGCGTTACAGTGACGCAGGAAATTGTTGTACAAGCACTTCCAACGGTGAATGCCGGACCCGATAAGCGCATACTTCAGGGAGAAAAAGTTGCACTTGCCGCCCAAAGTCCCGGCGTTCGGATGGAATGGAGCCCGGCTACCGGTTTGGACAACCCCTTTGTCCTTCAACCACGTGCAGCCCCGGACACCACTACCACATATACGCTGACAGCCTGGAACGAAGAAGGATGCTCCCGGACCGACCAGGTAACTGTGGAAGTACTGAGACTGCTACAAATACCCAACCTGTTCACACCCAATGACGACGGCACCAATGATCGTTGGGTGATCCGTCATATTGAAGATTATCCTCAATGCCTGGTCCAGATCTATAACAGGTTTGGGCAACGGGTATATTCCTCCATCGGTTATTCTGAGTCCTGGAATGGACGCCAGGGAAATCAACCCCTTCCTTCGGGCACCTACTATTACGTAATCCGCCCCCACGAGGCACATCCCAACATCACCGGTTCCATCACCATTATCCGGTAAGATGCATTTTAAAGACTGTGTGAGGACATCCTGTCAAAGAATCCTTAAAATCAGGCGCGAAATTTGCTGTGATTCAAAATAGCTATTTGTACTGATTTCTTTCAACATGCTGGACATGTCTCGCATTGCCTCGGGCAATGTTTTACTGGTATTTTTGATGCTGGTCTCATCAGCAATATGTGCCCGCGGCGATGGTATGCCTCCCGCGGCAGCAGCCCCTTCTATTTCATCCCATCCCCAAAGTTTCAGTACCTGTCTGAATGATCCCGGCAGGCCCCTTACAGTGAACGCTTCAGGCGTGGCGCCTTTACGCTATTCATGGGAACAAAAAAGGGGCACCGGTCCCTGGACAGCAATCGAGGGGGCCAATAGCAGCTCCTTCACCCCTTCCACCCGGCAGGCCGCGACCACCTTTTACCGGGTACGGGTCAGCGGAGGCGACGGAAGTTCCATTTATTCCAACGCAGCTACAGTGACAATTTATCGCCCCCCACCTTTTGGCATTTCCGCACCCCGGGATGCCGTTTGCCTGAATGCGGCGCTCACCATTCGCACCAGCATTGATCTCAGTGTCTGGGATATTGAATGGGCAAAAAGTACCGATAGTTTAAACTGGACATTAACCGGGATACACGAAACACAGATTACACACCCCACTTCC
This sequence comes from Anseongella sp., assembly GCA_036570465.1. Classification (GTDB taxonomy): domain Bacteria; phylum Bacteroidota; class Bacteroidia; order Sphingobacteriales; family Sphingobacteriaceae; genus Anseongella. The sequence goes on along the minus strand of DATCYD010000016.1, from coordinate 1,507 downwards.
GAAACAGGAACGGCCTGGTACCGGCTGCACGTCAGCCCAAAGAGAATGCCTGACCCTATTTGCAATCCTGTTTCGCCTCCGGTTCGCGTACAGGTGATGGATTGCATGGCCCTGGCTGTTTCCAAAACCGCTTCCGCATCACAGGTATCTGCCGGTGAGTCATTGACTTATACCATCCGGCTGACGAACCGCGGCCCCTCCACCCTTAGCCCGGGTCAGGTCATTCATCTGAAAGAAGAGCTTCCCACAGCTGGTTTCAACCTGGGATTGGTAACGGCTGAAGGCAGTTTGGATCTGAATGCCCAAACCTGGACCGGATTGTCACTTCAGCCCGGAGAAAGTGTAACGGCAATGATCGAGGGCACCGTTCCGGCAGACTATACAGGTGACCCGTTACGCAACCGGGTGATCGTGGTACCTCCGGAAGGTGTCAAGAATACCAGCCGAGCGGACTCGCTGGACGAAACAGCAACTCCCATTCGGCGTACCGCTAACCTGGAAATCATAAAAAGGGCGCTGCAATCGCCTGTCAAAGCCGGTCAGGCCCTGCAGTTCCGGATCAGTGTCATCAACCGGGGGCCCAGCCGCATATTACCGGGCGATGTGTTCAATCTGGAAGAAGCAGTGCCAGCGGGTTATCAAGTCCGGAATTATGAGGCCAGTGAAGGCATCTTTAACTATTTAACAGGTGACTGGACCGAAACCGACATGGAAGCAGGCGATTCGGTCACCCTGATGGTATATGGCTTTGTTCATTCTGATTTCCAGGGAAGCGAGGTCACCAATCCGGTTACCCTGACCCCTCCTGCCGATGTCGGAGACCCCATACTCCCCAATTCCAGCACAGTTACTGTTCCTGTATCACGTGAAGCCGATCTTGAACTGGTAAAATCAGGCCCTGCGCGAATGGCGCCCAAGGAAACCATCTGGTACACCGTCCGGGTGACTAACAAGGGGCCCAGCTATGCCCGCAATGTATTGATATCCGATTCGGTTCCCTCGCAACTGGCCGATGTCAGCTGGAATGCCCGACCTTCCTCCGGCGCATCGATCCTCAGCGGGGAAACCGGCAATGGCAACCAGGTAGAAACTCGTGCCGACATCCCTCCCGGCGCTTCTGTCATCGTCACCATTAGCGGAACCGTCTTGCCGGGGACTTCCGGAGAGGTCCTGAATACCGCGGAAGCCACCCTTCCACCTGAAATCCCGGACCCCACCCCTAACAGAGACGCATTTCGCAGCCTGCTTGTGGGAATCGACAACCTGCTATTACGCAAACATGGCCCCTCCAGCGCTGTTTCCGGACAGGAAATCACCTATACCCTCCAATTGATCAATAATTCCCCGGCGCTTCTGGAAAATGTCCGGCTAAGCGATGTACTTGATCCGGCCGGAGCCCTGGAAGAGGTCACCTGGACGGCCTCCTCTGCCGATGCCGGGGTCGTGATTAATCAACCCACCGGCAATCAGCTGCCATTTGAGCTGGAGGCTACCCTTCCGCCTGAAA
>DATCYD010000015.1:0-14714 GCA_036570465.1 Anseongella sp. | reverse complement strand
TCCTGAAAATACGGGCAGTGAAGAAGCCAGTTATGTCTTTGGAGGCAGGAAAGGCAAGAAATGGAGTACTCCGATAACCATGGATAACCCTCCGGGTGACCTGGCGGTCAGTCATGGTGTGTTTCTGGAGAATAAAGGGACTCTTTGGTCATTCATGGGTGCATTTTATCGCGTCATGGAAGAGAATCATATGCGAGCCTATCGTTGGGACGACCAGAATAAGACATGGGTCAACGAAGGTGTTGTGGCCAGGGACGGTTTCTGGCCGTTGCAGGAACCGCGTCAGATGGAGAACGGTGAATGGATTATCGGTGGAGCCAGTGTGGGTAAAAGTACTGTTCCGGCAGTCGCTATTTGCCGGGACGGTGATTTCACGAACTGGGAGGTGATCAGGATTGCAACGCCTGTCAAGGTTTGGGGTGAATCCACTGTCATTGTAAATGGCGCTGACGTGCTCCTGATTTCACGTTCGGCTAATAATACACCGAAGTTCAAAGGTCACCCGCATCCACTTGCCTGGGTCGCATTTAGCAAGGATTATGGCCGTACCTGGACTGAATTGCAGCCAAGCAATATGCCCATGGCCGCGTCCAAGCCCTATTCGGGGACCCTTTCTACAGGCCAGCGTTACTTGATCGGGTCGTCAACCAGCAATTCAGGCAATTCACGTCGTCCGCTAACCATCGCACTCAGTCGTCCGGGCGAGACCACGTTCAGTAAACTCTATTGCATTCGACATTCTGTTTACGACGGACCGGGAGAATCGAATCCTGATGTAGGATTATCTTATCCGTATGCCGTGGAATACAACGGAAAGTTATGGGTGGTGTACTCCAATACCGGCGGCGGCCAGGGACGTGTAGGCAAAGGCCGCAGCTTATGGAATAATAATTCCGCTGAGTTGGCCATTATTCCTGTTTCTGAACTGCAAATGGATTGAAGACCGAAAAATATTAATGTGTCTGCAAGGAAGCATCGGCAAAATGAAGTTCCTGACCTTTTTCGGTGTAATAATAATGGATACGAGCAACCGCTTTTATGTTTTCCAGAAACACCTCAAGCGGTTGTTTTTTGTCCAGTACGCCGGCTAAACGGCGATCACGGATCCCCGCATGATCGATTATCACGGTGATCCCATACCATCGCGTTAATAAAAGGGTAATATCTTTTAGTGTGGCATCGTAGAAATAGAATAAACCCTGGCGCCAACCAGTCACCTGATCTCCGTCGAAGGGATTTATGGACCAACCAGTATGCTCGCTATAAACTGCCTGTTTACCAGAGCTAAGTGCGGTGGTGGTATTTCCCGCAGTGAGGTTAACGGAACCTTCTATCAAGGCGATTTGCTCGGCGTCTGCGTTGTAGGTGTTTACATTGAATTCAGTACCGGTAACCTGAACATCGCTATTGGGCAGGTGTACAATGAATGGCATATCTGGTTTTTTGGCAACTTTCAGGTACGCTTCTCCATTAATGCTTATTTCCCGTCTGTTACCGGAAAATTTAAAAGGGAACCTCAGCGTGGTTACTGAATTCAGCCAAATCTGCGTACTGTCGGCCAGGGTGATGCTGTACATGTTGCCTGCGGGTATGGTAAGTGTATTCAGTCCATTGGCAGAGGTGGAAGACTGGTAGGTTAGCACATCCTTTTTGTTGATTAGTTCGATGCCTTCGGTACGGATGAGCCCCTCCTGCCTGGAGAGGTTAACTGCCTTTCCGCTGGCTAGTTCCAGTTGAATGTGATCAAGACTTCCGGGCCTGGAAACGAGGTCAGGAGAGGTTTGCCCATGCCGGGGGCCTTTGAAGAGTATCCATCCCGCCAGTACCAGCAGGGCAATGGCTGCAGCGGCTCCTGTAATCCTGTATAGCCTGATGAGCTTATCCTTTCTATGGTGGTTGTCCGGGCGTCTGCCTGCAATCAGGAGCGCTATGTTTTCAGGCCACCGGCTTACTCTGTCCAGCACTTCTTCGGGGCCTTCCGGCATGCATTCATGCAGGAGCCTTTCCCATTTTTTGCGGACTTCCGGATCATTGTCAATGAGCTCGTCAAGATAATGCTCGTCGGCAGCACTGATGACAGCCGCTAACTTTTCGGTCATTAACTGGTGTATATAATCCGGAGTGGTTTTCATATCTCTAATTTTAAAACAGATTTTATATGCCTGGGGGTTATAAGTGTTCGATTTTTCTTAGAAGCCTGCGCAGGGTTTTCAAAGCCAGCGCAATCTGTTTCTTTACTGTTTCCTCAGATATGTTCATCTCCCGGGCAATTTCCTTCCTGGTTTTCATGGATATATAAGCCTGTTTGAATACCTCGGCCTGTCTGGGCGGGAGTTGGCTGATCGCGATCCGGAGCTGAACGCGCAGCTCTTTGTTTTCCAGTTCATTGGGCATGACGGTATGATCTTCCGATATTAAGAATGCACGATACCGTTTGTTCCGGGTTCCGTCCTTCGCCAGGCGGTTCAGACAACGGTTACGAACACTCACATAGAGAAAATTCTTCAGAGAATTGGCTTGTTGGGCTATTATTCGCTCATACATTTCCTTTTGCCAGAAATCAATAAGGAATTCCTGGACCACTTCTTCGGCCTCGGCTTCACTGTGCAAAAAGCTGACAGCTGCCAGGAACAACCAGTGACGGTATTTATGGTACATGTAGTCGAATGCGCCCGGGCGTCGTTCCTGTAATTGCTTCAACAAATCGATATCGTTGTCCGGCGCTGTCATGGATGTTCAGATGCTTGTCTGTCGGCCTTCTAAAATCGCTTTTTGCTGAGGAAATAAAAAATTTGCAAAAACTTATTACCCGCCTCGCTGGAATTCCGGTTTAATAAGTATAAGGGCACAGAACAGCAAGGCCGCCTGGATCCAGCTGTTTCATGCCAACACTAATTTAAACGATAAATGGAGCAAAACATTCGATGTTTCAGCCGCTGGGGCAGCTTGTTGCTTGCCATGGTTTGCGCTCTGAGCGCTGCCGGAGAGACCCGATCGCTTTACCAGAAGGGAAAAATTACGATCATACTGGAAGATGTGCCATTGAAAACGGTATTTGATGCCATTGAAGAGCAGGTCCAGGTTCGATTCATGTATGATATGATGGTCGTAGATGACAAACAAAAGGTGAGTATCCATGCGAAGGAAGTAACACTCGAATATTTGCTTGGACAACTACTTGAAGGGAAACCGCTTAAATGGAGTCGCAAGGAAAAGGTGATAAGGATTGAACCAAGATCGTTGGGGACCCCTGAGACGGCGCCGGTTGTACAGGATACGCTCATTAATATTACTGGCATGGTGAGTGATACTTCAGGAACGCCCTTGCCTGGGGTATCGGTTGTTGTAAAAGGACAGAACAGAGGAACTTCCACGGATCCGAACGGACGTTTTAATCTGGAGAGAACCGATCCTGAAGGAGTACTTATGCTAACCTTCCTGGGATACCGTAATCTGGAGATTCCTATCCAGGGCCGCACGATGGTCAACGCCGTTATGCAGGCGGACATTGCGGGTTTGGATCAGGTCGTGGTGGTAGGTTACGGCACCACCCGGAAAAGCGATCTTACCGGGAGTGTTGCATCTATAAAGGGCGAGGACATTGTCCAAAGTTCTTCAGGTAGTTTCGAGTCACTGCTGCAGGGCCGGGTTTCGGGGCTGCAGGTTATGAACCGGAATAATGACAACCCGCAGGGAGGAGCTACCGTAAGGGTACGTGGGATTAGCTCCATCAACGGTTCCAACGCGCCGCTTGTAGTGGTGGACGGTATTCCCCTGGGTAATGCAGGTGGTCTTAACGCGGTTAATCCTGCCATTATTTCGTCCATTGAGGTGCTGAAAGACGCATCGGCCACAGCGATTTATGGCTCCCGGGGGGCTAATGGCGTGATCATGATCACTACTAAACGGGGTAAGACAGGGAAAGCAAGTATTTGGCTCAATCAGAAGACGAACTTTACCACCTTTAGCGATAAACTGGATTACTGGAGGGATGTTGAAAAGATGGTATTGCTTTCTGATGAAGGGCGCGAAAATGCCGGCCTTGACCCCTTGTACATCGGACAGAAGGATCCATCGGGTACTTATTACCCCTCCCGGGCAGATATACAAAGTGGTGCCTGGCCGTACCATACGAACTGGCCGGATTACATTTTCAGGGATGTGGCCATTACTAACGATATCAGCGCGGGCGTTCAGGGCGGCAATGAAGATTCACAGTATTTTGTAAGTCTGGGACATTACCAGGGACAGGGCATGCAGCTGGATGATGATTACAACAAGACCTCCCTGGACCTCTCGTATGAACACAAGATCGCACACGGACTCACCGTGCTGACCAAATCTGGAATTTGGCGGGGAAGGAGGAATATAAATTATGGAATGGATTATAACCGGAATCCGCTATACCCGGTGTATAACGGTGACGGCAGCTACTACAAGCTAAATCCCCAGGACTATGGCAATCCGGTTGCCATGACCAATGAACGCATTAATAAAGCGGGAAACATAGATGGAAATGCCACCCTGCAATTCAACTGGGATATCGCCGCACCGCTTCAGCTGGTGGTCCGGGGAAATGTACGCGCAGGTTCGGGAGAATCAAACTTCTTTAACCCCCCCGTATATACCCTTGGAGGCGATCTTTATGACGGTGAAGGTGGCCGCGCTGCTTCCAATTATGCCAACGTGACATTCGATGGTTATCTGACCTATACGAAAACCATCGATTCAGATCATGACCTTACAGCGATGATTGGCGCCAATTACGAAAACTCAACCAGTAAGTCTCTGAATACGGTTGGTCGGGGGTTCCCGAATGACATTCTTAAGGATGAGAATATGGCTGGGGCCGAAACGCAGTTCATCAATAATGCACGGACTGAAACCGTACTGGCATCCGGGTTTGCCCGAATGAATTATACCTATAAAGGCCGTTACCTGGCGACTTTCACAGCAAGAGCAGACGGTAGCTCGAAATTTGGCGATAATAACAAATGGGGATTTTTCCCTTCCGGTGCCGTAAGCTGGAGGATATCCGAAGAAGAGTTTCTGAAAGGATCCGGGTTGATCGACCACCTGAAATTGCGTGCCAGCTGGGGGATTTCTGGCAACCAGGGTATTTCTCCCTACCAAACCATTTCCCAGTTCGGGCAGGATTACTATTACCTGGGCGAGGAAGAATACATTATTTATGGGGTGGGGCGTGAGATCGGCCGGGAAGGGATTGGCAACCGTTATGTTCAATGGGGCGGAATGGCTAATAAGAACCTCCGATGGGAGAAGACCTCCCAGCTGGATATCGGGATGGATCTATCGATGCTCTCAAACCGGCTGGATGTGACCTTTGATTATTATTACAAGCGCACCTCTGATCTGCTGCGCCAGCAATTCTTAAATCCCAGCACCGGTTTTGACCGCGTCTGGACAAATGATGGAAGAATCGAAAACAAGGGGGTGGAGCTGGCCATTGACGGACGCATTCTCAATGAAGGGAAGTTCCGGTTCGATGCGGGGTTGATCTTTAATCTTAACCGAAACAAGGTATTGGATATTGGCAGTCAGAAAAGTTCGGGATACCTGGTGGACGCAAATGGCGTGCGTTACGAGCCCTACGGTGAAGGTATTCTGAATGATGCCTATTTGAATGTATTGGCCATCGGGCATCCTATTAATTCCTTTTACGGATATCAGGTAAACGGAATTATTCAGGAAATGCCGGAAAATCCCACTAAGAATACCCGTCCGGGAGAATTCAATTACGTTGGGCTAAATCCGGACGGTACCCTTGATCCTGACGCGCGCATGATCATTGGCGACCCCAATCCGGATTTCACCTCCAGTCTGAATCTCCGGCTATACCATCAGAGCGGGTTTGATTTTTCCGTTTTGCTATACACGGTCTATGGCAATGACATCTTTTCAACCCGAAAACTGGAAAGTCCCTCTCTGCAGGAAGGTCGGTGGACCGGGGTGAACCAGAATAACGATCGTCCCAGTCTTCGGGCCGACAGGCAGTATTTTACCTCCTCCTGGTTTGTAGAGGATGGCTCGTTCCTGCGTGTACAGAACGTTACTCTGGGCTATAGGTTGCCAGAACTTAACTTTCTTGAATCGGGACGGGTATTTCTGAACGCCGCTAACCCAGTCACTTTTTCGCGTACCAGCGAATATGATGCTGAGGTCGGCGAAAACGGTCGTGGCAGCACACCCTACCCAAGGGCCGTTGTCCTTACGGCAGGTATTGAACTAAAGTTTTAACCTTATATCAAAGGCATGAAAAAGACAATCATCGTTCTGCTTTCCTTCTTCTGTTTGGCGGGCTCATCCTGTGATGATATGCTGAAGGAAACACCTTTTGGCGTTTATTCGAACGAGAACTACTACAATACGGAGAACGACGCCCTGAACGCGTTGCTTTACGCTTATGACCCTATTAATAATATCGAATATGGTGCGCGTTTTCTTTTTAACCTTACGGATATTACCACCAACCAATACAAATCCTATAATAAAGGATTGGAAACCAATCTATATACCTGGGACGTAACTCCCAACACCGAGGAATTCCCTTATTTCTTCAAATATGCATATCTGAGTATCAGTCGTGCTAATTCTGTTTTGGAGAATGTGAGCAAGATGAAGAATATTTCAGGCTCACTCCAGAAACAGTTCCTGGGCGAGGCACGTTTTCTCAGAGCCTTCAATTACTTTATGTTGGTGCGCGCTTTCGGCAGCGTACCCATGCACGATAAAGTGGTGGAAGGCGTGGATCAGGGGCAGGCTCCTTATGCCAGCATTGAAGAATTATACGCCTTCATCATAAGCGACCTGGAAGAAGCGATCACGATGATGGAAGTGCAAAAGCAGCAGGGCCGGGCTGATAAAGTGGCGGCTCAGTCATTGCTGGCAAAGGTTTATCTTACAATGGCATCCTCCCGGATGACCGGTTCGCCAGGATACGAATGGGTGCAGGATTACGAAGCAACTTACGAACAAGCAGCGAAATACGCCTACGAGGTACTGTATGGCCAGGGAGTTTACGGGCTGGATCCCGACCTGGCGCGGGTTTATAATGTCAGACACCAGGGCGATGGGATGGAACATATCTTTATCACTTCCATGTCCAGGGAAGGAAAAGGGCAGGAAGGAAACTTCTCCCAGTTGCCACAAATGTTTGGTCTGGGACTGCCAACGGTTTATATGCCCGTTTCCCTCAACGGAGGGGGAGGTGTACAAACCATGATCGAGCCAGGTCAAACCTGCTGGCAATACTATCGTGTTGACAGCGATTTCTATCACCGGTTTGGGGACGATGACTTGCGGAAACGCTTAATGGTCACAACCATTTACAATCAGGATGGCAGCGTGCTGGCTGAATGGTCAGAAGATAACCTGACAAGTACCAATCCCACGTTATTTGCATTCTATTTTCCATTTTGCAGAAAATATGCCGACCCGCTTTCGAATGGAAACCGTACTTCTGCTAACCTGTACCTGATCCGTTTTGCTGAAGTAGCACTTGCCTACGCGGAAGCTGCAGGGCCTACTGCCGAAGGCTATCATTGGATCAATGAAGTTCGAAAAAGAGCAGGGCTGGACGATCTGACTCCCGGCCTGTCTCCCGCTGAGTTCAGAGAAGCCATTTGGCAGGAACTAACCTTTGAACTGGCTTTTGAAGGACATGGCCTGTTTGAACTGCGAAGGATCAACCGTGTGATGGAAAATGTCACCAATAAAACGGTAAAAGCAGAATATGCCTATTTCTTTCCCATCCCACAGCGTGAAGCAGACCTGAACCCTAAAAACCAGTAAAAAATGAAAAGATGCAATATACATTTGTGCTTAACCGTCATCGTTTCCGTATTCTTTTTTTTCGGATGCACAGAGCCGGAGAGCGAGCTCACAGCTGGAAGTAGTTATGTTCTTACCAGTCAGTCTGAAGTGGAATCGTTCCGGGGCGGTGAAAAGATTCATTCTCTCACTATCCAGGGAGAAGGCATTACGGATCTTTCAGGACTGGCTTTGCAAAAAGCTACTGAACTGATCATTGAGAATACGGGTATTGAAAACCTGGAACTCCCGCAACTTAATGCAATTACTAGTTCGCTAATCATTCGTGGTAATAAACAGCTGAAGGCTATCAAAAACCTGCAGAATCTTTATTTCGTCAACGGTTCGCTTACCATTACCGGTAATCCCCTGTTAACTGATCTTTCGGGGTTACTCGGGCTCAAGTTATTTAAAGGGACCCTCGCTATTACCGATAATACTTCTCTGGGAGAAAATCAGCCCTGTTCATCGAACGAAGTCGGTTTTTGTGTGATCAAATACCTGATGCAGAGTGGCGTTGTTGATGGTCAGGTATTGCTTTCCGGCAATGCACCAGGCTCCGTAACCGATCCCGCCCTTATAGGGGAGACACAGGGCAGCGATATCATCAGTTATGTCCTGGCATCGGCAAGTGACGTTGAAAATTTTAGTCCTTTGTCAGACACCGTTCAGAATCTGCGAATAGCCGGTTCAGCCATCACGGACCATTTGTTAAGCACAATCGCTTCCAGGATCGTGTGGGCAAAGGGTACTGTGACGATTGAAAACACCGCTATTGCCACCACTGAGGGTTTCTTCGATCAGGTTGCCTGCAATGGCAGCATCCTGCTCAGAAATAATCTGCAACTTACCAACCCTAATGGCTTCAAAAACTATAAAGCTATCCATGGCGATCTTATCATTGATAACTGTCCGAACTTGTTCTTTTGGGCAAGCCCGGATGCAAATGCCGGTTTTTCAGGCATCGAGCGTATTGAAGGCAGTTTGCGAATTAACCCTGCTACCAGTATGGATGCAGGGGGCGGAGGACTAGGGAAACTAACCTATATAGGGGGTGATCTTGAGATTACCGGAGACCGTAGCAAAGGTGAAATCTGGAACCTGGATACCTGGTATGCCTGGAGCGGGGGTATTCGCCATATTGGTGGAGACCTCATTTTCAGGAACCATTATAAAGTGAACGGGCTCAGTGGGTTTCAGGCACTCGAACACATCGGTGGAAATATATACATTCTTGATAATGGCGGCCCCGACGGAGTTATTCCTCTGGCTTCTACCCCCACGCAAATCGGCTTTTGTATTATCAAAGAAATGCTTGATAATGGTGTTGTCAAAAAGGAAAACGCCGTCATCGAACTCCGGCAGGCTCCGGGAGAACCGCTTCTGGATGTCAATGAATTACCATCATGCCCTTAATAACAGAACGAAAGACCACATCATGAATAAATCAGAACAAAAATTGCTTCGACTTATACGATATTTCATGGCGAACTTAACACTAGTTGCTTTAGCGCTTATCACATTTGCCTCCTGTCAGAAAAGCGATTCACCTGTTAATCAGGTGATAAGACTGGCAGATAGAAACTATACGTTCAGTAATGGGGTGGTCCCGCGAAATGTCCTCGAAAGCTATCTTTCCAGAAGTATTACCCAGGCTGAATTTCTGGTAAGTGACGGGTTTTTCAACGATGGGCCCTATCCGCACAGGGATGATGATACCCGCATGCTGAAAGACGTCGGCGCAAAATTTGTTGGCCGGGCCATTTATTCCTGGAATGTCCCGGAACATTTCAATAATCCGGAGTTTCTGGGTAAAGCTGAGGCCAGAATACTCGAGATGCACGCTTTCGACCCGGATATCATTTTCCAGGCAGCCATATTCGAAATCGTTTCCACCAAGGTAAATGTAGTGCCGGTTCCTTCATGGGTGTTCGCAGCATTTGACATACCGGCAGAAGATCGCAACTTTTCTTATGAGCAAATGCTAAATCCTGACGGCGTGCTGGTAAACCACTGGGGAGTGGGAGCCAGTGTGCCTGATATCTCCCAGCTTGAAACCAGGATGTTCTTCTACTACATGGCCTGCCGGTATATGGAAGCTGGCATAGAGGCCCTTCACTTTGGACAAGCCGAATTAATGGCCATGACCGATAGGGACAATAATTACGCAGCATGGAGAGACTTGCTTCAAAAAGTAAGATCCGCCGCAAGCGAATTAGCTCGTCGTGGTACGGTGCTGTGCGATGCACACCTGCCTAACGGAGGCATCTCAGTGGACGGCCACCTGCTGTTTGATTTCGTTTCATTTCCCTTGCGGTTGAAGGAAATACCTGGCGATCCCAGGAAATCAGAACTAAAGATCTATTACCTGGATGCCATCTATGGGAGAACCAAAGGGGGGATTACTCCCAGTGGATGGAGTTGCGAAAGAAGCCCTTATATCGTTGAGTTTGATAATTTTGGAGTAAGCGATCATCCCGGGATTTATAATCTCAATGACCACTTCACCTGGGGGTACGATGAAATATCCTGGTTTTCCAGCCAACCCGCGGACTATCGCAATGAATTTTTGCGATACGCCTATGAATGGATACCCCGGGTGGATCCCAACGGTTTTCTCCAGATGCCCGGAAGCCGTGTGACTTCCGGTGTGGATGGTAATCGTTACCGCGCAAACACCCCGGGAGATGCCTGCCCTGATGGAAAAGGCCAGGAGGAAACCATCAAAGGTCTTTGGGCCCGGTAAGGTGTAATTAGCATTGCCTCAGGGGGTTACCAGTGAGTTGGAGTCCGGATAAAGGCCGGCGATCTTTATGTGTTCTGACAGTTCTGCCTGGATATCATTGCCTTTGTTGGCATTGTACCACTGTTGGATTTCGGTTTTTGTTCTTTCGAAATCAGCGCCTTCTGCCAGTAACCTGGCGTATAAATGCTGGCAGTCTTTGGGCCGGGGGCCCCAGGTGGTCAGATCTTTGCCTTCCGCGTCCCGGATAATGAGCTTGGGGATTGATTTTGATCCGTTAGTCAGATAATCGTTGATGCGAAAAGGTTCGCTGTCACGTAGTTCGTAAGAAACGGTGATAGCCGGGTTTTTCCGGCTGGCCAATTCTATAAATGGAACGCTGTGGGCTGCGTCTCCGCACCAGGGTTCGGTGATCACAGTCCAACGCTGGGGTGCCTGGATACGTTGCACAACATTTTTTAGTTCTTCAGACAGTTCCGCTTTTTTGAGCCACCGGTTTGTCCGGGACCAGTTCAGCTTTGTGTAAGAAATATAGTCCGCATTATCATAGGGGGCGTTTTGCTGCTCCGACGGGGTATTTATGATACCCTCGAAATAGTTGTAATACTCCTGAAATGTCATGATTTTAAAAGAAAATGTTAGAGCGCAAAGATACGACAACAGTCGTTGTTAAGCTAATTCACAGTTGCCGTACCCGGTTCAGAGGCGGCTAGTGAGCTGGGATGGAGGGGTTCGGCCGGATGTTGCTCCAGGTACTCTTTTCGGACGATCTTAGCGGTCTTGTGATGGCCGGTATGGTTCCATCCCGGGGGCATGATCAGATAAAGAAATTTATTCTTAAGACCGGGAGCTTTGTAAACATCCCTTGCGAGCAGGTATATTTCCCCGAAATAGGCGTCCAGGAAGCTGTTCTTTTTCATGGGTCTCGTAATGCCGTATTCAATGGCAATTTCTTTTTTCTCGGGTTGGAAGGTACCGAATGCTTTATCCCAGATGTTTAACAAATTGCAGAAATTGGTGTCCATGTATAAGGGGTTTCGCGCATGGTGTACCCGGTGGTGCGAGGGAGTAAGAATGATCTTGTTTAACAGCCCCAGGCGACCGTCTTTCAGGACATCTTCGCCAATATGGATGAAGGAGCCCCAGAATCCGTCGATGAACATGATCAGGAACAGCAGCGGAGGATTGACCCCCATTAAAATACAGATGGAAGTGCGGATAACATCAGCATAGGGGGCCTCCAGAAAAAAGTGTGCATAGGTTACCGACAGGTTCATGTATTCCGGCGCATGATGGGTGGAATGCAAACACCAGAACAGGCGAACTTTGTGTCCCAGGTAGTGGTAGATAAAATGGGCAAATTCCCAGATTACATAGCCATATATAAACCAATACCAGGTGAATTCAGTCTTAAAAAGGGCAATGGGTTCAAATAATCCGATACAGAATGCAATCGCGGCTATGGAGATGAAACGGGAAATAAAGCGGTTCAGCACATACGTGAAGAAAGAGACCTTGTACTCGGAAAAGGTGAGTTTACGGTAGAAAAGGCTCCTGATAATTTCAATCACCAATAATACAGGAATAAAGGGGCCAAGCGTGGCACGAAACCCATCCAGGGTAAGCAATTGCCCGTAATCTCCTGATCTGATAATCTCCAGCAGATTATTAAAGCTGAAAAATGCCAGGACTTCCTGATATATGGTCTGTAGAAATTCCAAACCAGAATTATTTTAGGACCTTAAAGGTACAAAAACGACATAACTTTTGCTAACCTCATTATCGTAATTTCTGCCAGACTGGGTATATTTGAGTCGTGAACACATTTAAACTATCCATTCTACCGGTTTTAAGTTTGGCTGCCTTCCTGTTGCCACGCCCGGCGGGGACCACAGACAGAGAACCTATCGATAACAGTCCGAAGCAATTTGAGCACACGGATGCTGGGTACACCGGAGCTGACGTGATGGCAGCCTATAACGCGTTCAACCAATGCCTGCTTTACCCGGTTCGTAAATTATACAGGCGGGACACCGAAGCGGAGAAAGAAGTGGGCGCGATCTGGACCCAGGCGATTTATTGGGATATGGCCATGAATGCGTACAAGAAAACAGGTTCAGAAGCGCACCGGCAATTGGTGTCGGATATTTTTAAGGGAAACTACGAACATTATGACCGGTTCAATTGGGATAACGGAAAGGTTTGGTTCATTTATGATGATATCATGTGGTGGGTGATCTCACTTGCCAGGGGATACGAACTTACCGGGAATGCGCCATATTTAGAGCTTGCGGAAACGGGTTTTGAACGGGTTTGGTCAGGCTCTTCGGTGGTGAAGGACGGTGGATCGTACGACCCGGTAAACGGGGGAATGTACTGGCAATGGAATCAGAAGAATCCGGCTGCATCTAAAGAAGGTGATGGGAAAATGGCATGTATCAATTATCCCACGGTGATTGCAGCCATGACCTTGTTTCAGAACACGAAAAAGCCTGAATACCTGGAAAAAGCGAAAGAGATCTATGATTGGGCATCGGCAAATCTGTTTAATAAGCGGCGGGGCGCCGTTGCCGACTCCAAACATGGAAACGGAAGGCCCCATTGGAAAACACACGTATATAATCAGGCCACCTGCATTGGTGCCGCCATGCTGCTTTACAACGAGACTGGCGATGAACGATATCTCAATGACGCGGTACGGGCCGCCGATTACGTTAAAAATTCCATGTGTGATGAAGATGGCATCCTGCCATACGGCAGGGGCGAGGAACAAGGCATTTACACAGCTATTTTTGCCCAGTATATTGTCCGGCTGATCCAGGATGGCGGCAAAACCGAATACCTGCCGTGGCTTCGAAAGAATATTAATAAGGGATGGCAAAACCGGGACAAAATCCGGGGTCTTACCGGTAAAAACTACCGCCGGAAGCTTACTTCCGCCGAAGCAGTGAGCTGCTATGACGCTTCAGGAATTCCGGCGCTAATGTTGGTGTGTCCGCCGAAAGGTTGATTTCAGCCAGGACTTTGTTATCTTTAAGGTATTATGGCAAAAGTAACCGCTTGCAATGGCAAAGAAAATTATCTGGTAGAGATCGGGTCCCCTACCGGAAACAAGGTGATTGCAGATGAGCCTGTTGATAAGGGCGGCAAAGACAATGGGTTTTCTCCAAAAGAATTGCTGGCATCCGCTTTGGCTACGTGCACTAATGTAACGGTAAGAATGTTCGCAGACCGAAAGGAATGGGATGTACAAAATGTTCAGGTAGAAATTGAGCTGGTAGAAGAAGAGAGTAAGACTACGTTCCAAAGAAGCGTGACTTTCAAAGGCAATCTGGACGATACCCAAAGGAAACGTTTACTAGCTGTTGCCAATGCCTGTCCTATTCACAAGATCCTGACTCATGAAATTGCTGTAGAAACAATCATGAAGTAAGACTGATGAGACATGTGTCAGTGAGACTGCTGTTCCGGAAAAAATAATTCACTTGAAACCGATATCCCATCGCTTTCCTTTACAGAGAGGTACCATATTACGGCGTTCCGGTTCATACTGCAGCGGCGTTCCATCTGGGCCGTTTCCCCGGAGATCAATGGCTATGGCCGCATACCCTTTTTGAGATTTATTCTATTTTTGTTTCATGGGAAAAACAAAATTTGTTTGTTTCTTAATTTTCTTAGCTGCCTGTGTCCTTTGGTTTCCCGTGAGCGGACAATCTGTCGTTGTTGATTCATTAGAGCGCGTTGTTGAAGGATCGGGCACTCCGAACGGAGCTCGTATTGAGGCAATGGAACGGCTATCAAAGATATTGGGTGCTCAGAATAAGTTTGAGGATGCCTTTGCGATGTTGGAACAAGCACAACAACTGAGTTACCAGGAAGAAGATGGTAAGTATGGAGCCAGGGTGCATTCTACCTTAAGTTATCTGCACGCTCAGCAGGATAGCCTGGAACTTGCCTTCATAGCGATAGACAGTGCCCACTGGTACGCATCCCGGACGAGTGATAAGATCGTTCAGGGAATCGTGCGTTTTCGCCGGGGATGGCTGGAACATTTTGTAGAAAATACCGATAAGGCCTATCAAGACATGCTGGAGGCCCTACGCATGCTGAATGGAGAGGATACATATAGTTATCGAAGCAA
>DATCYD010000014.1:0-29484 GCA_036570465.1 Anseongella sp. | reverse complement strand
AATCATTACCTTTCCGGAACGTGGGTCTGGCCGGACGGGCCACCTATTCCTATGATGAACGGTATTACGCAGAAGTCAACTTTGGCTATAACGGATCGGAACGTTTCCATAAATCTCACCGCTATGGATTTTTCCCCTCGGCGGGTGTTGCCTGGACCATTTCGAACGAAAAGTTCTGGGAACCGCTGGAACGCACGGTTAACAACTTCCGTTTGCGGGCTACCTACGGGCTATCGGGCAATGACGCCATTGGCTCCGCACGCGACCGCTTCCTGTATCTTTCTAACGTGAATATGAACAGTGGCGCAAGAAGCGCTGTGTTTGGAAGAGACAACGGATACTCGCAAAATGGTATTTCCATTTCACGTTATGCGGACCCAAGCATCACCTGGGAAACAGCTTCCAAGCTAAACCTGGGTTTGGAAATCGGATTGTTTGACAAAGCAAATATTGTCATTGACGCGTATCGGGACCACCGGGAGAATATCCTGATGACCCGCACTGCTACACCGGCCGAAATGGGTCTTTCAGCCCAGCCCCAAACCAATATCGGTGAAGCTAGCGCCCAGGGGATTGATCTCCAGATGGACTACAATCATGTGATCAACAAAGATTTCTGGGTACAACTGATGGGTAACTTTACCTATGCCACCAGTGAATTTGAGGTATATGAGGAATACGATTACGATAATGAATGGTGGAAAAGCCGCATCGGCTATCCCATCACTCAGCAGTGGGGATACATCGCTGAGCGCTTATTCGTGGATAATGCGGAAGTGGCTAAATCACCCTTCCAGAACTTCGGTGAATATATGGGCGGAGATATCAAATACCGCGACGTAAACGGAGACGGACAGATCAGTACGCTTGATCAGGTACCCATAGGTTACCCCACCACTCCGGAGATCGTGTATGGATTTGGATTCTCGGTGGGTTACAAGGCTTTCGATTTCTCTGCGTTCTTCCAGGGTTCGGCCCGGTCATCTTTCTGGATCAACCCCATTGCCACCGCACCTTTCCTCGGTTACGTGTATGACAATGAAACCCTCATCGGTATACCACAGAATCAACTGTTAAAAGCTTATGCGGATGATTACTGGTCAGAAACCGATCGCGATCTATATGCCTTATGGCCCCGCTTGAGCACAACTGCGATAGGAACAGATAACAACTCGCAACGCAGTACCTGGTTTATGAGGGACGGTACATTCCTGCGCCTGAAGCAAGTGGAGTTGGGATACACCCTTCCGGAGCCAACAGCCCAAAAACTGTTCATGCAAAGCCTGCGTATCTACCTCAGTGGCACCAACCTGTTCACCTGGAGCAAGTTTAAGCTATGGGATGTGGAAATGGGCAATAATGGCCTGGGTTACCCCAACCAGCGTGTATTAAACATTGGTGTTCTGGCTAACTTTTAATCAGTAAGCAATGAAAAAGTTTATAACAAAAACATTTCTCGCCATGGCCCTGATGAGTACCTTCAGCGCCTGCAACAACTACATGGATATTGTGCCGGACAATGTGGCGACGATCGATTACGCGTTCAGGCTGCGCAGCACCGCCGAACGATTTCTGTTCACCTGTTACTCATACATGCCCTTACATTCGGGTATTAATGAAAACGCAGCGTTCCTTGCAGGAGACGAGCTCTGGCTTCCTCCCACGAATGCATCTGCCGGCTGGCAAATTGCCCGGGGTAACCAGCGGATCGTGGACCCCTATGTTAATTTCTGGCAAGGAAGCCAGGGTGGACAAGACTTGTACGAAGGCATCCGCCAGTGCAATGTATTCCTGGAAAACATCGAAGGAGTGCCTGACCTGCCTATCTGGGAACGGGAACGTTGGGTTGCCGAAGTATTGTTCCTGAAGGCCTATTATCACTATTGGCTGATCCGGATGTATGGCCCCATTGTTCTTGTAAAAGAAAACATTCCGATTTACTCAGATCGAGATGAAGTACAGGTTCCCCGGTCCACAGTGGATGAGTGCTTTGCCTACGTGGTAGAACTACTGGACCGGTCGCTTGAAAACCTCCCCGACCGGATTGATTTCGAAATTGATGAACTGGGACGTACTACCAAGGGGATCGCCCTGGCAGTAAAAGCAAAGGTATTGGTTACCGCCGCCAGTCCGTTATTCAATGGGAATCAGGATTATGCCGGATATACAGATCCACAAGGAACAGCGCTGTTCAGCACAACACCTGATCCGGAGAAATGGAACATTGCCGTAGATGCCTGCCGGGAAGCTATTGAATTTGCTGAGAGCCAGGGACATGAATTATACTACTATAATGCTCAATTTAGTCCCTTCGACCTGAGTGACACGACGCTGACTAAGCTCAACATCCGGGGCAGTGTCACCGAAAAATGGAATTCGGAGATCATCTGGGCCAATACCAACAGCATGTCCAGCGCCATGCAGGCCCGGGCAACTCCCCGCGGTCTGGATCCTGCCCGCTCGGACAATGGCGCTACTTCCGGCCTGATTGCTCCGCCACTAAAGATCGCCCATATGTACTATAGCAGCAACGGGGTTCCCATCGACGAAGACAAGGGTTATGATTATAATGGCCGGTTCGGGCTGCAAATGGCTACCGAGTCCGACAAATTCAATCTGAAGGAAGGATATACCACCGCAAAATTGCATTTCAACCGGGAAAACCGCTTCTATGCAAGTCTGGGGTTTGATGGCAGCATTTGGTACGGACAAGGAAAATTCGACGATAAAGGAGACCTGTTCTTTGTATCCTGCAAGCAGGGGCAACCGGCAGCGGCCATTAACCTCGCTTCTTATTCCACGACCGGCTACTGGCCCAAAAAGCTGGTGAACATCAATAACGTGATCGGGGAATCGACTTATACCAGGGAAGATTATCCCTGGCCGGTAATCAGGTTGGCTGACCTGTACCTTCTGTATGCCGAAGCGTTGAATGAAGCCCAGGGTCCGGGATCTGAAGCACTCGATTACATTGACCGGGTGCGGACACGCGCCGGCCTGGAAGGGGTTGCAGAATCATGGAGCGCATACAGCAACAACCCTACAAAATATACCAACAAAGAAGGATTGCGGGAGATCATTCATCGCGAACGCCTGATCGAACTTGCGTTCGAAGGACACCGGCTTTGGGATCTGCGGCGCTGGAAAGAGGCTGTGGAAGAACTGAACAAGCCCATTACCGGATGGGACTTGCAGCAATCGACGCCCGAAGGATATTACCGGGAGACGTTGATCTTCAACCAGACTTACTCCTTGAAGGATTATCTCTGGCCATTGAATGAAAACGTATTGCTCACCAATACCAAACTGTCTCAGAACCCAGGTTGGTAATCGTATCACGTATCAGATGCTAGTATCAAATATTATGAATACGCACAAAATTTTACCGGGACTTTTCGCCATCCTGCTTGCTTTTACAGCTTGCAAGGAGCAGGAAGGAATGAGTCCGGTCAACACAAACGACAAGCAGCCGGTCAAGGTTAGCAATGTCGAGGTAGAAAACCTGCCAGGTGGCGCCAAAATAAGCTATACCCTGCCCACCAGTGAAAACATCTTGTATATCAAGGCGATCTATGAAATTCGAGATGGCGTGGAACAGGAAGTAAAATCCTCCTATTACAACCGGAGCCTTCTTATAGAAGGTTTTCCGGATACACAGGAATACGACGTAAAGCTATACACCGTATCGCGTGGAGAAGTAGAATCGGAACCGCTGACCGTTCAGGTGCAACCATTAAGCCCACCGGTAATTGAGGTTTTTAAAACGATCACCATTGAACCCACCTTCGCAGGGATTAAAGTCGATTTCGAGAACGAGGCAGAAGCAAATGTGGTAATAACCGTGCTGGCAGCGGATTCCATCGGCGATATGCAAATTGCGGACCGGGTCTATACCAAAGCCATCGATGGTCAGTTTGCCACACGCGGGTTTCAGCCTGAACTTCGACGATTCGGAGTTTTTGTACGTGATCGCTGGGACAATCGCTCTGACACCACGTTTATAGAACTGGCTCCCTGGCCCGAAGAAGAGATCAACAAAGACAATTTCGTGATTATCAATCTTCCGGGCGACAATACCATACAGCATTGTTGTGGAGATGGCATTAGTGATGTATTTGACGGTAACTTCAATAGTAGCGATGCGTTTCACACCAAACCAACCAATGGTATTCCGGTAAGCTTTACCGTGGATCTGGGAGAAACCGTTTCTCTGAGCCGGTTAATTTTCCACCACCGAAGAGGCGGCGGAGCAGGCGCCGGAGACGGCGCCTACAAGGCGGGAGACGTGAAAGTATTTGAGATTTACGGACGCAATGATCCACCCGAATCCGATGGCAGCTGGGACAACTGGATCAAACTGGGGACATTTGAATCCAAACAAATATCCAATGACGTGAACGAAAATCACCAGTTTGCAGTCGTGGACGGAGAAGGATTTGACTTCCCGCTGGGTACGCCACCTGTGCGTTATCTACGCTACCGCGCGACTCAAACCTGGGGAGGACTGACTTATATTTATATCGGGGAACTGACTTTCTTTGGGAATCCTGAATAAGATCAAAAATGCAACGAATTATGAAATCCCATCCTTATAAAACTGCTGTTCGGTGCCTGGGGCTTGCCCTGGTTGCCTGGGGCCTCAATGCCTGCAGCGAAATGGACGACACATACGATGGCTTTCTGAAAGAAGGTGAGATCATTTATGTGCAGGGCGCCGACTCCCTGGTTATTCGGCCGGGTTACAAACGTGTCGAGTTAAGCTGGCTGGCACTCTCTGATCCGACGGTAACCAAAGCAATGGTTTACTGGAATAACGGTCGCGATTCTGTAGAGGTCCCAATCAATAAAACCACTGGGATCGATACCGTGAGAGTCATGATCGACAATCTGCAGGAGCGCATCTATACTTTTGAGATTGTGACCTACGATAATGACGGGAACAAATCCGTACCCAGTATCGGAAACGGGGAATCGTATGGCGATAATTACCAGAATTCCCGTCTTCCCCGGCTGGTGATGTCAGCGCTGTATTTTGAAGACACTGACACGCTGGAAGTCATCTGGGGTCCGGTAGATCCAACCGCCATTATCGCAGAACTGCAGTACACCGATACGCTTGGAAATCAGCAAATGCTGACAATTCCCAGAGAACAAACAGGCGCAGACACCACATGGATCACGGATTACGATCATGCGGCTGAGGGCCGGTTCCAATATCGCTCTGTTTATCTTCCCGATACGTTGAGCGTTGATACATTCTATACTGCTTATACACAGGTCAAAGTATATGGACCGCCATCACCCTATGACCGTACAGGATGGGTGGCCACTGCTTCAAGTTTCGATGGCCGGGGCGGGCGCACCGACCGTACTGCAGACGCAGCATTGGACGGCAGTAACAGCAGTACCTGGGTAAATGAAATACAGCCAACACAAACTGATTATCCGCATTGGTTTTCAGTCGATATGGGAGAAGTAAAGACAGAAACTGCGGGTGTCTGGCTGGGCTTTGCCAATGGGCGTAATGAAATCCCCCGACTGATTGATATCTTTATCAGCAACGACGGCGTTGAATGGGAGGTTATGAGCCGCTATAACGTTGCCAATACAGGTGGCATTCAATATTTTGATTTCCCAACACTTCAAGACTGCCGCTATTTCAAGGTGGAGTGCCTGGAACCGTCCGGCAACACGCCTAACGTGGTTATCGGCGAAATAGGCGCCTTCTCCCGCTAAGCATCAGCGGGACGTGAGCGCGGCACATTAAAGAAGCGTATATAAGAGATGTTAAGATCTCTTCAAGGGTCTTTGCCACGGCAAGGGCCCTTTTCTATTGGATTTATTTGTACCTTAGGGAATACGATGCATCCTACGCCAGTTACGTTTCATTCTACAATTCCCGGTAAACCAAAAAACTAAATGAGATGAAAACTACTTTCTTTATGATCTTTCTGTTGTTTGGAACAGTAACGGTTTTTACCGCAAATGCTCAAAGTTCTTCGCATGAAGCGGCTCCTGAATGGGCTGCATTCAGGAAGGCAGACGATTCCCTGCAGCACGTTTACAATCATGTACAGGAAGAATACTCCTCCAACCAGGACTTCATCAGGCAGCTAAAAAAATCTCAGGCACTCTGGAAGGAAATGCGCGATGCTGACATGCTCATGCGTTTCCCGAAAAAAGATGAAAATCCAAATTTCTATGGAAGCGTCTTTTCAAAGTGCTATTATATAATCGCCACGGATTATACGAACCACCGGATCGACTATCTGAATCAATGGCTGAAAGGCATCCCCGAAGGAGATGTTTGCAGCGGTTCGATTCGATTTAAGAAGGATTGATCCTTTTCCGGGTCGGGTGGCCCTGGATATTTGCTATCTTCGCATAATGGCAGAACAACCTGACAGGAACCATCCTGACCAATATAATATTGCCTTCCGAAAGGCGCTGGAGGCGCTGAACGAGGCTCAGCTGCAGGCTGTGAGCCATATTGAAGGGCCGGTGCTGGTGATTGCCGGCCCGGGCACAGGAAAGACCCAGATCCTGGCGGCGCGCATCGGAAAGATCCTGACCGATACGGATACCGATCCGCATAATATTCTTTGCCTTACCTATACGGACGCGGGGGCGGTGGCCATGCGGCGGCGGTTGTTTTCGTTTATCGGGCCGGATGCCTGGCGGGTGAACATTTATACGTTTCACGCTTTTTGTAATGACATCATTCAGGAGAACCTGGATTATTTCGGAAAGCTGAAACTGGACGCGATCTCGGAGCTGGAGGAAATTGCTTTGTTCCGTAAACTGGTGGATTCTTTCCCGGTCAGTCATCCCCTGAAGCGTTTCCGGGGGGACGCCTATTATGAGATTGCTCGTTTGAAGGATCTTTTTTCAGCCATGAAAAAAGAGGCCTGGTCACCGGAATTTGTTTGCCAAAAGGCGGACGAATATATTCAGGCAATCCTGGAGGTAGATAAAAATGACAAGGATCATCCTTATGTAAAGAAATTCCATTATATCAGGCCTCCCAAAGGGAAAACTCCGGATGCCATGAAGCCAAAATTTGACGAGGAAGTGGCTCACATGGAGCAACTTAAGGCAGCGGCGGGAGAATTTGATAATTACCGGCGGATGATGCGGGAGATGAACCGCTATGATTTCGATGATATGATCTCCTGGATACTGGAGGCGTTCCGGACGGATCCTGATTTTCTGTTGACTTACCAGGAGAAGTATCAGTATCTGCTGGTGGATGAGTATCAGGATACGAGTGGTTCGCAGAACGAACTGATCCGTTTGCTGATCAGCTACTGGGACAGCCCCAATATTTTTGTCGTGGGGGATGATGACCAATCCATCTTCCGGTTCCAGGGGGCCAATGTTGAAAATATTGAACAGTACCATACCCGCTATGCCCGTGACCTGTACAGCATTATGTTGCTGGATAATTACCGGTCCACACAGCCTATCCTGGATGCGGCCCGGGTGCTGATTGATCACAATACTGAACGGATCCGGTTGCCGGGCCTCAGCAAGCATTTGCTTGCTAAAAACACATCCTTGCCGCAGGGAGTTTCTCCGGTTATTCATGAATATCAGACACCGCTGCATGAGTTTGCCGGCGTTACCCGTCAGGTACGACAGTTGATGGACCAGGGTGTTCCGCCCGCTGAGATTGCCGTTATTTACAAGCAACATGCCATTGGTGAGGAATTGATGGGCTATTTCCGGCTGGCCAAAATCCCGGTTTCGGCACGGAAGAAGTTAAATGTACTTAAAACACCATTCGGGCAACAGTTGCTGACAATCCTGCGATACCTGGCTCTGGAGATTGAAGCGCCTTACAGCGGGGATGAGCTCCTTTTCCATATCATGCATTATGACTTTTACGGGATCCCGGCCCTGGATACGGCCAGGATCTGTGTGGCGGTGAATGACCAAAACCGCCGGTCAGGTCCTTCGGCCGGTACAGGAGTCTCAACTGACACCACCTTGACCGGAAGTCAGGGTCGCCCCGGAGGCGGTCACCGGCGCGAGCGAACTTCCATCCGCCGGTACATGGCAGAGCTTTCTGCTGGGCAGCAATCGCTTTTTCAGCCGGTGGCCCATAAAGAGATTGCCAGGTTGAGCAACGACCTGGAGTACTGGATCAAGGCGGCTGAAAATCTGACGCTGCAGAATCTTTTCGAGAAGATCGTTCAGCGCGGGGGTATTCTGGGGTATATATTACGATCTCCGGACAGGAATCTGCTTCTTCAACTGCTGTCTGCTATGTTTAATTTTCTGAAGGAAGAAAGCCGCCGCCACCCGGAAATGGAACTGGCAGGTTTCATCCACCAGATTGATCTGCTGGAAGATCACGATATTAAGCTGGAAGTCAGCCAGGTTATTTTCAACGAACAAGGAGTGAATTTCCTGACTTGTCATGGTTCCAAGGGGTTGGAATTTGATCATGTATTCCTGATCGGCTGCAACAGTGATCTGTGGGAGAAAAAGAGAAAGCCCCCTGGAAAATATAAGTTACCTGATACGATCTTTACCTCAGCCCGGGAAGGTGGAGATGAAGAGGAGCTGCGCCGGCTCTTTTATGTGGCATTGACCCGCGCCAGGAGCCATCTTCATTTTTCGTACCATCGGTATGATGCGGCCGGAAAGGAACGGGAACACACGCTTTTTCTCGCAGAGATCATTGCAGGAACGGGTTTGGAGCCTCAACATGAAGAAATACCTGAGAGCGAACTACTGCCTTTCTTCACCCTGAATTTTTCGGAAGAAGAAAAGCCTTCCGTTGGCTTAATTGACAGGGATCTGGTGGATAAGATGCTTCAAAATTATGCGCTGAGTGTAACTCATCTCAGTAATTACCTGGAGTGTCCCTTGCGGTTCTACTTCCAGAATCTGCTTCAGATCCCGAGGGGTAAGAGTGAATCACTCACCTTTGGCTCAGCCATCCACTGGGCACTTGAAACCTTCTTCCGAAAAGTGAAGGATGAAGGCGAATTTCCTCCCAGGGAACAATTGGTGGATGATTTTCAATGGTATATGAACAAAAACCGGGAGTCATTCAATGCTGAACAATATGACCGGCGGATGGAATACGGGGAAAAAATCCTTCCCGCTTACCATGACCGTTATATCCATGAATGGTCACGGGTGATCGTTCCGGAGATCACCGTACGCAACGTGGAGGTTTCCGGTGTCCCTGTCAAAGGGAAGATTGATAAGCTGGAATTTGACGGGAAGACGGTGAACGTAGTGGATTACAAGACGGGTCGCTACAAAAATGCAAAGCCCAAACTAAAGGGTCCGGACGAAGGCAATCCCAACGGAGGTGATTACTGGCGGCAGGCGGTCTTCTACAAGATCCTGGTGGATAATGACCGGGTCCGGGGATGGACCGCGCTGAGCTCGGAATTTGACTTTATTGAACCGGAGAATGATGAATACATCAAGCACAAGATCGTAATCAGTCCCGAAGACATCGAAACAGTCACCGCACAAATAAAAGACACCTATGCCCGTATCCGGAATTACGAATTTGATACCGGCTGCGGCAAAAAAGACTGTGAATGGTGCAATTTTGTGCGCACGAACTTCCGGGAACTGGCACTGCTGCCGCCGGAAGAGGAGGAAGAAGCGTAACGCATCTGATACTTGCCATCTGCGTCTTGCTACTTGACACTTTATAATATATATTTGCAGTCCGCAACGTATAGCTGACATAATGAGAACCATACAATTCAGAGAAGCCCTGCGCGAGGCATTGAATGAAGAAATGCGCAAAGACGAGAACATCTTTCTGATGGGCGAAGAGGTGGCCGAATACAATGGCGCCTACAAGGTCAGCCAGGGGATGATGGACGAATTCGGAGCTAAACGCGTAATAGATACGCCCATTTCTGAATTGGGCTTTACCGGCATTGGCATCGGCGCCGCTATGAACGGCCTGCGTCCCATCATCGAGTTCATGACGTTTAACTTTTCACTGGTAGCCATCGATCAGGTGATCAACGGCGCCGCCAAAATGATGCAGATGTCTGGCGGTCAGTTCCCGATTCCCATCGTTTTCCGGGGCCCCACGGGCAACGCCGGTCAGCTGGGCGCGCAGCACTCTCAGTGTTTTGAGAGTTGGTACGCCAACTGCCCCGGCCTCAAAGTGGTGGTACCGTCCAACCCCTATGATGCAAAAGGATTGCTAAAATCAGCGATCGTTGATCCCGATCCGGTGATTTTCATGGAATCGGAGCTGATGTACGGCGATAAGGGTGAAGTACCCGAAGACGAATATTTTATTGACCTGGGCCTGGCTCATGTGGATAAGGAAGGAAAGGATGTAACCCTGGTGGGCTTTGGCAAGATCATGAAGGTCGTACACGCTGCCGCTGCCGAGCTTGAAAAGGAAGGTATCAGCGCCGAGGTCATTGACCTGCGTACGGTGCGCCCCATCGATTACGCCACTGTACTGGAGTCGGTTCGCAAGACGAATCGCCTGGTGCTGATCGAAGAATCCTGGCCGCTGGGTAATATTTCAACAGAACTTACTTTCCATGTTCAGAAGCATGCGTTCGATTACCTGGATGCTCCGGTCCTGCGCGTCACCGGCGCTGACATACCACTCCCTTATGCTCCAACGCTGATCGAGGAAGCAATGCCGAATCCGGCAAAGGTGGTGAAAGCTGTAAAAGAAGTCATGTATATTAAGTCTTAACGTATGTATATCGGTTTAACTCATTTTCATTCCTATTGGGCCTATGTGGCCTTTCTGTTGCTGGTAGTTGCCATTGTCAATTCCCTGATGGGTCTTGCGGGAAGAAAGGAATTTAAACCAAAGGATCGTAAAATAGCGGTTTTCGCGCTGGCCTCCATACATATTCAGGCGCTGCTGGGCCTGGGCCTTTACCTGGCCTCTCCCTATGTGCGTCTGATGGCCGGAAACCCTTCCGCGGCCATGGGCGATAGTGCAACCCGCCTGCTGGCCCTGGAGCATCCGCTGATCAACATCATTGCTGTTGTACTGATCACCATTGGCTTTTCACGCCACAAAAAACAAACCGCAGATGCGTCGAAGTTTAAAAGCATAGCGATCTTTTACGCGATCGGGTTAGTGCTCATTTTATCCCGCATCCCCTGGTACAACTGGCTTTAGGCGCGTTCTTTTTGCTAAACGGATGACACCCGCTTACAGCAAACCTGACGCGCCCATAAACCTTTCCCGGGTTATTTCTTCTTTCCGGCTTCGATGTATTCGGCCAGGCTGATCTGGCGTTTGATACTTTCTTCAAGTGAGATGATGGTTTCTGTGCGTTGTATCCCTTCGATGGCCTGAAGCTTTTCATTAAGTACGCCCCGAAGATGATTGGTGTCCCGGCAAATGACTTTGATGAACATGCTGTAAACGCCGGTGGTGTAATGTAGCTCTACTACTTCCGGGATCTCCTTCATTCGTTCAACGACCGTCCGGTACTCGGAGCCTTTCTGAAGATAAATACCGATAAAGGCGCAAACATCATAACCGATCTTTTGCGGATTAATAAGAAGATTGGACCCAACAACAATGCCCAGCTCATGCAACTTTTTCATGCGTACATGCACTGTTCCGCTCGATACCACCAATTCCTTCGCAATCTCCGTATAGGGCGTTGTGGCGTCATTCATGAGGATTGACAGTATCTGCAGATCGATATTGTCAATCTGTAAAATCTGAAGCGTCTTTTCAATCATAAATTTTTGTTTTTGCAATTTTACGCCTTTTTTATTGTGAATAATAAAATAATTAATTTTTTTTGTTGTAAAATTTGCAAGGAATACCCCTTTGTATTACATTTGCATCATCATCAACAACAATGTAGGGTGGTGGAACTGGCAAACACACCTCCTTGTCTCGGTGGCGGAGAGCACGGGAAAATCCGGTAACGGACCAACCGCTCCTTGAAGGTTCGAATCCTTCCCCTACAGCTAACTTCATACAGGTTTATTGATTGGTAACAAAAAACCCCGCAGTTCGCCACCCGGCGGACGGGGGTTTTTGTTTTAAGGTGGAAATATACTAAATTCCAGTCCGTATTTGCTCATGTACTTTCGGTATAATTGTTTTTGCTTGTTGTCCAGGTCAATCCTGCGTCCCTGAATAAAAGCCCCTTCCACCTGATTGGTCCGCATATCCAGCGCATCACCTGCGGAAATGAACAGAGTGGCATCTTTGCCGGCCTCCAGACTTCCTGCGGTGGCGTCGATGCCCAGAATACGGGCCGGGTCAAGCGTTACCGCTGTAACGGCTTCCTCCCGGGTAAGGCCATAAGCGGAGGTCGTTCCGGCCATGAACGGAAGGTTCCGTACCTGCCAGTAACCTCCGGTGCTGATACAGAATGTTACACCGGCCTCTTTCAGGAGTGCGGCGCGCTTATATGGAAGATCCACATCATCATCATCCCTGGTTGGCAACGCGTGTGAGTCTCCCAGAATGACTGAAACCTTGTTTTCTTTAAGAAAACCAGCCACCAGGTGAGCTTCGTCCGCTCCTACGATGACAGGCATTACATTCACTGAACGACCCCAGTTTACTGCTGCCAGGATATCTTTGGCCCGTCTGGCACGGATAAACAACCTTTTTTTCCCGGTAAAGATTCCTTTTACGGCCTCGAATCGCAGATTCTTAACCGCAGGTTCGGATAGTTCGTCATAGGCCCTGGCCTGACTGAAAAAATCTTTCAGGGCGGACAAGCTCTTTTCGGCTTGCTCGTGTTGTTTCCGTTGCTGATCCTCGGTGGAAGCAGGCGAAACACTGCTGCCCGGCCAGTTAACCCAAAGTCCTCCATCCATTTTATAAGCGGCATCTTCCCAGTTCCAGGCATCCAGGGTAACCACTGAAGATGTTCCCGAAATCAGCCCTCCTTGCGGCGCCACCTGGGCAAGCAATATACCATTGGACCGAACTGTGGCCGGAACGTAGGAATCCGCGGCATACGCCACAATGGCGCGAACATTCGGGTTTAGCGTACCGGTTTCGTTAAAGTCACGGGTAGCCCTCACAGCCTCGATCTCTGTCAGCCCCATGATGGTATGACAAGCGATGAAACCTGGATAAACGTGTTTCCCTTCGGCCTCAATGACCAATACATCTGCTGTTTTATCAGAACCCGCGGCGTTGCTTACACCGGTGGCGGATCTTGCGCTGGCTGCGGTAACCGTTCCTGCCGGCCCTACCGCCACGATCTTTCCATTCCGGAACAACACCGCGCCCTGCTCAATGACTTCTCCGTTTCCTATGTGGATGGTAGCGCCGGTGATCAGCACTGGTTGTTCCTGCGGAGGAGCAGGAATCAGCGTAGGTTGTGCAGCTGCAGGAAGGATACAAGCGATGGCAGTTACCGTCAGAGCCGCCAACCTCAACGCCAGTGGCGACAACAACTTTTTAAAATTCATCATATATGTCCTCACATTGGTAATAAATTTTCTTTTCGGCGACGGGTTTCCGGGTTTTTCCGCCGTTATGTTTCACATCCAGCATTTTCTGGGTAAGGCGGGCGCGTTCCCTGCTGATCTGTTGCCGCAACACGGAATCCCGTTCGGCGTCATACCGGGCGATGCCATCGACGAAGGTCTTTTCGACTTTCGCATAAATCGATAACGGGTGATCGCTCCATACAACCAGATCTGCATCTTTGCCCGCCTGAAGACTTCCTGTCTGATCATCGATATGCAACATCTTTGCTGGGTTGAGCGTGACAAGTTTCAGGGCTTCTTCCTCGGAAAGGCCTCCGTATTTGACAGTTTTGGCAGCTTCCTGATTCAACCTGCGTGCCATTTCCGCATCGTCTGAATTGATGCCGGTAAGGACGCCCATTTCGTGCATGATAGCGGCATTATAAGGAATGGCATCCTTTACTTCCATCTTATAGGCCCACCAGTCAGAAAAGGTGGAACCCGCCGCACCGTGCGCCTTCATTTTGTCGGCTACTTTATAGCCTTCCAGAATATGTGTAAAAGTGTTCACCCGGAATCCCATAGAGTCCGCTACATGCATCAGCATGTTGATCTCTGACTGTACGTAGGAATGGCAAGTGATGAAGCGTTTATCATTCAGGATCTCAACGAGCGCATCGAGCTCCAGGTCCCGGCGCACATTACCTCCCGTCGCCAGGGCTTTTTCGTATTCTTTCGCACGTTGAAAGGCATCTGTCATGATTTGCTGAACGCCCATCCGGGTTTGCGGAAACCGGCTGGTTTGGTTGTCACCCCAATTGGATTGTTTGACATTTTCGCCCAATGCAAACTTGATGAATCCGTCGGCTCCTTCAAACTTAAGTGCTTCCGGGCCGGCGCCCCATCGCAATTTGATAAGCTGGGTCTGTCCGCCAATAGGATTGGCCGAACCGTGCAAAATATGCGAAGTGGTAACCCCGCCGGCCAGCTGCCGGTAAATATTGACATCTTCCGAATTAATCACGTCTCCGATTCGCACCTCGGATGAAACGGCTTGTCCTGCTTCGTTGATGCCCCTTGTGGCGGCAATGTGCGAATGCTCATCGATGATACCCGGGGTCACGTGCCTGCCTGTTGCATCAATGACCGTGGCTCCGGGTGCCCGCAACCCCATGCCCACTTCCACGATCTTTCCCTTGTCAATCAGCACGTCGGCTCCTTTGAGTACTCCAGCGGCTTCATTGGTCCAAACGGTGGCATTTTTTATCAGTATTTTTTCTGCTTTCGGAAGCTGTTCAGAACCATACGCTGTGAAGGGATAAATGACCGGGCCCGGAGGCTCCGGCAGCTCTTCTTCTTTCTTCTTTTCCTCTGCGTTTCGGGTGCGCCTGGCAGACCAGGCAACAACTTCCCCGTCCGGCAGGGTAGCCTGTCCTTCCAGTTTCAAAGGATCGCTTCCGGCAATGAGCCCGCTCAGGCGGACCGTTCCGCCTGCCGCCTCATCCAGGTTGGCCAGGATAATGAACAATTCTCCTGTTTTCCCAAATGTGGCTTTCGCAGTTTCTTCACCTGTCTTCACCTGAACCTCAGGTTTCACCGGTGACCCTGAAACAGTCATTTCAATGTCCGGAAGACCTTCGGCTTGTAGCTGATAAATTCCTCTTATATCGGGAAAATCAAGATTATTTATGACGTAACGACTGCCATGCACCCAGTTTTCATAGATTATATTGTCAGCATCGAAAACCGGTGACGAGGTGATCATGAAATTGGCAATCTTACCGGCTTCCAGGGTACCAAGTTCGTTTTCCATTCCAATCAGCGATGCCGGCACTTCAGTGAGTGACCGCAAGGCTTGTTCGGAAGACAATCCACAGGCAATCGCCTTCCGGAGATTCTTCCAGAAATCCTTTTCAGCGCCATCGGCTGTCAGGGCAAAACGGAGGCCTGAATCTTCTACTCTGGCTGGATTATATGGTGCCAACTCCCAATGTTTCATGGCAGCAAGGCTCACCTGCCTGGCATCCCAGGCATCTTCCATATCAAAGGCTTCGGGAAAATTCAGCGGAACCACCAGGGCACCGCCGGTAGCTTTCACAAGCTCAAGACGCTGATAAGCATCGCCCCGGTCCTTGAAAATGAACTGCATCCCGAACTCGTCGCCAACACGGTCCGCCCGCTGAATATCAAGCACGTCCGCGGCCTCAAAAAACTGAGGTAATTTCCGCACCGCATTCAGGGCTTCCAGGGTTAGGTTTCTCGCCTTCTCTTTTCCGCCGGCAGCATACCAGGTAGCATCATACCAGCTTTGGCGCAACAGGGCAATAGCTCCCATGAGTGAGGTCGGGTAATCATTGGCGGAACTTCCCTTGTTGAATGAATAATGGGCTGCGGCCTGTTCCCGGACTATTTCCAGGTGGTCGCGGTCATCACCCAGAGTTACCAATACAGATGTTCCCCGGGCAATGCCGTCCTTTTGATGAGAAAGCACAGCGCCAAACCCCAGTTCCCTGAGCTTCCCGGCTGCCTCGCTATTCGCTGAAAAATGAGCACTCGCCTCGTATTCGGCCCGAATGGCTTCGTTCCAGGCATAGGCCCCCTGCTTTCCGGAAAGGAATTGCGGGGGAGCATCCCAGCGACGATTTCGTTCCGGTGAGTCGGGCAAGCCATAGCTTGAGTAAAGATCAATGAAGGAAGGATAAATGAATTTACCTTCCAGGTCCCGAACTACGGCGCCCCTTGGTATATTCAGCTTGCTCCCAACCGCTTCGATTTTGCCCTTGCGTACCAACAGCATTCCATTCTTAATGGTTTTTCCGGCGCTTACCACGATCGTGGCATTGGTAAAGGCAAACAAGCAGGGTCGTTGATCCTGTACGCCGTTCTCCGGAAAGGTTTCCTGGGCGAAAAGACCGCCCGTGCCCGGCCATGCAATAAAAATTGCCAAAAAAGCAATAAGTAAGGTTCTGTTCATTCCTGGAGAATATTGATGGAAGCTAATTTATTGAAATATTGACGGCTCCTTTGGGTTGTTATTTGTAACTTTAATGTTACATGTACTTGCCGCGGACGTTTTGAAATAAAATTTTTGTTTCCCATCTTTGGCCCAATGATTCATCAGGTAGTACATACAGGTTGGTGGTGGCATGGAACAACACATGCTACAGGCTTTTGTATGGATTAACCTTTTCAAAAGAAAAAGAAACAAAGTATATACAAAGCCTGTCGTGATAAACGGCGGGCTTTTTTACTTCCAGAAAAAACGTTATGGCTATTTATTCACTCCGGTCAACACACAAGACCTTGCTGGCTGATACGGCCACCCCGGTAAGTATTTACCTGAGGCTTCGGGACGAGTTTTCCAACAGTCTGCTGCTGGAAAGTTCCGATTACCATGCCCGTGGCAACAGCATGTCTTTTATATGCTGTGACCCCATCGCTGGCGTCAGCATTAATCGTGGACAGTTTCGTGAGGAATTTCCCGACGGAAGCACACATTCGTATCCTGCTTCTGAAATTGATGTTCCGGAAAAGATCAGTGATTTTTGCAAGTCCTTCCAATACGAAGCAGACAAGATCTTCCCCTTCAGTACTGCCGGACTCTTTGGCTATTTTACTTATGACACCGTGCAATATTTCGAAGACATAGAGCTGAAGGCAGAAAAACGTCCCGAACGGGAGATCCCGGAAATGCAGTATCATATTTACCGTTATGTAATTGCGATCAATCATTTTCGGAACGAACTGCACATCATCGAGCACCAACCCGAAGGGGCGGAAATAAAGTCGGGCGGTATCGAACGCATTGAGCTGCTGATCCGCAACAAGAATATCCCTGAATATCGCTTCAGAACCGAAGGGGATGAAACCTCTAACTTGACTGATGGAGAATTACTGGAAATCATGGACCGGCTGAAGGAGCATATCGGGCGGGGCGATGTTTTTCAGATTGTTCCTTCGCGAAGTTTCAGCCAGGAATTCCGCGGTGATGAATTCAATGTCTATCGGGCTCTTCGCTCAATCAATCCATCCCCATACCTCTTTTATTTCGATTATGGCAACTTCAAGCTCTTTGGCTCCTCGCCTGAAGCGCAATTAACGGTAAAGAACCGGGTGGCGACCATCTATCCCATCGCCGGTACCTTCCGCCGAAGCGGGGATGATGAGGCCGATGCTATTCTGGCGGAAAAGCTGAAAGAAGACCCCAAGGAGAATGCCGAACATGTGATGTTGGTAGATTTGGCCCGGAACGACCTGAGCATCTATTGCGACAAGGTACAAGTAGAGAAGTTCCGGGAGGTCCAATACTATTCACATGTGATCCACCTGGTTTCTACCGTCTCTGGCAGATTACGGGATGATGTGCCAACCATGAAGGTAGTGGCGAAGACCTTTCCGGCGGGTACGCTTTCAGGCGCACCCAAATACCGGGCCATGCAATTGATTGATCAGTACGAAAAAGGGTCACGGAGCTTTTATGCCGGGGCCATCGGGTTCATTGGGTTTAACGGCGATTTCAACCATGCCATTATGATCCGCTCATTCCTGAGTCAACGGAATGTATTACATTTTCAGGCAGGTTTTGGTTTTGTCGCCGATTCGGTGCATGAAAGTGAGTTACAGGAGGTGGGCAACAAGTTAGCTGCCTTGAAAAAAGCAATTGAAATGGCAAGGGAAATTTAATTCCCGGAGATATATGGAAAAAATACTGATACTGGACAATTACGATTCGTTCACTTACAACCTGGTGCATTTGGTGCGTGAGATCGGGCTGGGCCGGCCCGAGGTGCACCGGAATGATAAGATTGCGCTGGAAGCGGTCGCTGAATACGACGGGATCATTCTCTCACCCGGTCCCGGGATTCCTTCTGAATCGGGTATTCTATGCGATTTGATCAGGGAATATGCCCCCTCAAAGCCAATTTTCGGCGTATGCCTGGGGGAACAGGCGATCGCAGAAGTATTCGGGGCCACACTAATAAATCTGCCCCGGGTTGTACATGGGGTGGCCATGGATACCGAGGTACTGGATGAGAACGATCCACTTTTCAATGGGATACCTACCCGTTTTAAATCGGGACGGTATCATTCATGGGCGGTTTCGCCGGACCACTTTCCCGATTGCCTGAGGATTACAGCAAAAGGTCCCGAAAACACGATCATGGCGCTGCGTCACCGCGACTACAATGTATGCGGCGTGCAGTTTCATCCCGAATCTATCCTGACAGAACACGGCCGTGTCATGATGGAGAACTGGTTAAAACAAGAACAGGTATGAGTATTCTGGATAAGATTGTTGCAAGGAAAAAGGAAGAGCTGGAGAGCAACAAAAAGCGTCTCCCTGCCAGCCGGCTGGAAAGAAGTTCTTTGTTCAGGCGTCAGCCGCTTTCATTCCGGAAGGCGCTGACCGCAAAAGGTGCCTCAGGCATCATCGCAGAGTTCAAGCGAAAGTCACCCTCGAAAGGATTGCTTAATGGCACGGCGGATGTGACCGGGACCACCTCCGGCTATGAAGCGGCCGGCGCTTCTGCCTTGTCGGTGCTGACGGATATCGATTTCTTTGGCGGCAGCAAGGAGAACCTGGAAAAAGCCCGGGCTTCAGTCAATATCCCCATTCTTCGCAAAGATTTTATCATTGATGAATACCAGGTTATGGAAGCCCGGGCCATGGGTGCGGACGTGATTCTGCTGATTGCCGCGATCCTGACCGTTCACGAAACTGAACGGCTGGCACGTTTTGCACAATCGCTTGGCTTGGAGGTGCTTCTGGAAGTTCACGATGAGCAGGAACTGGGACATATCAACTCATTTATAAACGTAGTCGGAATCAATAACAGGAATCTGAACGATTTCACCACTGACGTGCAAACTTCTTTTCGCCTGGGCGAAAAAATTCCTTCATCACTTGTAAAGATCTCTGAAAGCGCTATTAGCGACCCTGCGGTTATCCTGACACTGAAAGAGGCAGGTTTCAGGGGTTTCCTGATCGGCGAAACCTTTATGAAGGAGACCGATCCGGCAGCCGCCTGCCTGGATTTTATCCGGCGGCTGAACGTTCTTTAGAACAACACGCATATCCTGGTACCGCCGGCTGATGAAATCTGCCGGGTTCCGGGCTCCGCTATTTTTCCATGCTGAAGAGCCATTTTAACAAACCGGATTCGGCAAAGGCCTGATCCCAGCTGTTGTGGCCCGCGTCAGGGTATTCCGTGTACGTCACGTCAGCGCCGAGCCTTTTTAATGCTTCCACCATTTCCCGGGAGTGCTGGGGGTTAACGATATTATCTTTGGCTCCGTGGAAAACCCACAATGGCACATCGTCCGCATATTTTTCGCAGTCGGCCGGGTTGCCTCCCCCGCAAATGGGAATGGCGGCCGCAAACTTTTTCGGCTCGCGGGCCAGTAGTTCGAACGTGCCCATGCCGCCCATGGAAAGCCCCATGACGTAAATTCGCTTACTATCAACCGCTTCCATTTTCTCCAGTTGCTTAATCAGGTCCAGGACCAGTTTCAGCGGTTTATTGGGGTCTTCGGAATAGTCGAAGGTAAAGCTGGCGCCGTTCTCTGATCGCTGGATCTTTACGGAAGACCAGAAATCTTCAGTGGGACATTGCGGAAATATCACAATGGCCGGAAAGGCACGACGCACATCCTCCTTCAGGAAAAGCGAGCCTCCGTGAGTGAGCTGCTTTTTGTTGTCGTTGCCACGTTCTCCGGCGCCGTGCAGAAAAACCACCAGCGGGTATTTTTTTTGGCTTCCGTACTCCAGCGGATACAACATCTGATAAAGCAAGGTGTCCCCCTTTTTGGTCACGAATTTTTTTTCGGCGTATTCTTCCGCCTCGTTTTGGGCTATTGCAACAGAATTGCAAGCTATCGCAAACAAAATAACGGCAATCGCTTTTTTCATAGTAAAGGGGTTTGCGGT
Source organism: Anseongella sp. (assembly GCA_036570465.1). Taxonomy (GTDB): domain Bacteria; phylum Bacteroidota; class Bacteroidia; order Sphingobacteriales; family Sphingobacteriaceae; genus Anseongella. The sequence goes on along the minus strand of DATCYD010000014.1, from coordinate 9,137 downwards.
GAAATTAATGAAAATTACCCAACCCTCGTATATTTGCAGTTCAAAATCAGGAAGTCAATGATAGAAACGGATGCCAAAGTGGAAAAGGCGGTATTGGTAAGTGTAATCCGGCCCGAACAAAGTCCGGAGCAGGCACAGGAATACCTGGATGAGCTTGCCTTCCTTGTTGAAACGGCAGGCAGTAAGGCCGTCAAGACTTTTACCCAACGCCTGCCAACACCCGATACAAAAACGTTCGTAGGGAAGGGCAAGCTGGAAGAAATTCAGGAATATATCAAACTGACCGAAGCCGACCTGGTGATCTTTGACGACGAACTCACTCCTTCGCAAACCCGGAACCTGGAAAACTACCTGAAGGTGCCTATCCAGGATCGCAGCCGGGTTATTTTGGACATTTTTGCCAAACGGGCGCAAACCTCGCAGGCCAAAACCCAGGTAGAACTGGCCCGTTACGAGTACATCCTTCCACGCCTGACACGGATGTGGACTCACCTGGAACGACAACGCGGCGGTACCGGTACCCGGGGAGGCGCTGGCGAAAAGGAGATCGAGACAGACCGCCGGGCCATCCGAACCCGCATCACTGTACTGAAGGAAAAGCTCTCAAAGATTGAAAAGCAAAATGCTACCCAACGCAAAAGCCGTGGAGCGCTGGTCAGGGTAGCGCTGGTGGGTTACACGAATGTGGGCAAATCCACCCTGATGAACCTGCTCAGTAAATCGGCGATCTTTGCGGAAAACAAGCTGTTCGCCACGCTGGACACGACCGTGCGCAAAGTGGTCATCCATAACCTGCCCTTTCTGCTCTCGGACACGGTCGGATTCATCCGGAAACTTCCTCATCATCTGGTGGAAAGTTTTAAATCCACGCTCGAAGAAACCCGCGAGGCCGATATTCTCATTCACGTGGTAGATATCTCACATCCTCAATTCGAAGATCATATCCGCACGGTAAATGAGACCCTGAAGGAACTGGGTGCTGCTGACAAATACACGATCACGGTTTTCAATAAGATAGATCGTTACGATTCAGGTGAAACCGGACTCGGGCTGGCTGACTTCAAACGCACCTGGATGGCAAAAGAAAACGCTCCGGCGGTGTTTATCTCCGCCACGGAAAAAGACAATATTGACGAACTGCGCGATCTGCTCTACGAAAAGGCCAAAACACTTCACCTGAGCCGCTACCCTTACGACGGCCTGCTATATCCGGACTTGCCGTCCAAAACTTAAGAATCTCTTCTTAACCGCCCGAATACAAAACGAAAACCGCCGGGCGTTTATGGAGATCAGGGACTGGTTGCTTCTTCCATTCGCCGATCCGGCGTGTGGCAATAAATTCAGTAGCTGTGGTGAGATCGCAGGAGATGCTAAGGGAAGTATCCTGATGGCACGTTGCCAACAGGTCTTCAAGCAGCTGGTTGTTCCGGAAAGGTGTTTCGATAAAAAGTTGTGTCTGCTGCAGTTTTCGGGAGCTGCGTTCCAACTCCTGAAGTTTGCGGGCACGTTCCGCACGGTGGATGGGCAGGTAACCGTGAAAGGCAAACTGCTGTCCGTTGAAACCTGAGGCCATCAGGGCGAGGATCAGGGAACTGGCTCCCACAAAAGGCATTACCTGAATTCCCTTTTCATGCGCCCGCCGCACAATTGCGGCGCCGGGGTCGGCTATGGCAGGGCATCCGGCTTCCGATAACAGGCCCAGGTCGCGGCCGGCCATGGCCGGCCGCAGGTATTCATCAACACCGGTGCCGCTGTCTTTCGCATGCTTTCCATATACCCGGAACTGCAATTCCTCCAGTGGAGTTTGAATACCCATGGCTTTTAGGAACCGGCGGGCTGTACGCTCGTTTTCCACGATAAACTCCCTCATATCCGCAATGGCTTCACCAAGGGCGGGAACCAGCGAATTTTCAATCGGGGCCTCGCCCAGCGGAACCGGAATTAGCAATAATCTGCCTTTTTTCATGATAAAGGTCAAATTTAACAAGCCTGACCATACTTGCTAAAATATATTTTGATTATTAACTGAATTGTAAAATATATTTTTGTATTTTTGTATTGCCGCCGAGACAAATCTTCATTCCAGGAGGGACGTAACAAATTTACGCCCCTTTTTCTTTTTTAGGTCAAAAAAATTCTATCTTTGCAGTCCTTTTTGGAGAAGCTCCATGAAGGCTTATTAAATAATTACAAATGAATACGTTAAGTTATCGCACTGTCTCGGCAAACAAAAAGACCGTCAACAAGCAATGGGTGGTTGTTGATGCCGAAGCCGAGATCCTGGGGCGCTTGTCTTCGAGGATCGCCATGGTGATCCGTGGAAAGCACAAGCCTGAGTACACCCCGCACGTAGACTGTGGTGATCACGTGATCGTGATCAATGCAGACAAGGTTAGGTTGACGGGAAACAAGATGACGGACAAGCAATACGTCCGCCATACTGGTTATCCCGGCGGTCAGAGGTTCATCTCTTCCAAGGAACTTTTGGCAAAGTACCCTGAACGTGTGCTTGAAAAAGCCGTTCGTGGTATGCTGCCAAAGAACAAACTGGGGAATGCGCTGATCAGAAACCTGCACGTGTACGCAGGCCCTGAGCACCCGCACGAAGCGCAAAGCCCGAAACCGTTAAAGTTTTAACGGGAAGTTCCACAAAAAAATCAACGAAGAATGAGCATCACAAACACTTCCGGAAGACGGAAAACCGCGGTTGCCAGGGCTTATGTAGCCGATGGCAACGGCGCTGTTATCATCAACAGCAAAGATTACAAAGTATATTTCCCAACCCTGCCCCTCCAATATATCGTTACCCAGTCGCTTGAAGTAGCCGAGGCTACCGGTAAATTCGACATTAAGATAAACGTAAAAGGCGGGGGCATCAAAGGTCAGGCAGAAGCAGTCCGGCTTGCCATCGCTAAAGCCCTTGTTGAAATTGATCCTGAAATCAAACCTGCGCTGCGCGCCAAGGAATTACTCACCCGTGATTCCCGCATGGTGGAACGTAAGAAATACGGTCGCCGCAAAGCTCGCAGAAGATTCCAATTCAGTAAACGCTAAAACAAGGAGGATTACAACATGGCAAGAACAACATATAACGAATTGCTGGATGCCGGTGTGCATTTTGGGCACCTTACCCGCAAATGGAATCCCAAGATGGCTCCCTATATTTTCATGGAGAAGAACGGGATCCATATCATTGACCTGAATAAAACCGAGAAGAGGCTGGAAGATGCCGCTTCGGCAATCAAACAGATTGTAAAATCAGGCCGCAAGGTTCTCTTTGTTGCTACCAAAAAGCAGGCGAAGGATATCATGGCTGAACAGGCGCAACTGGTGAACATGCCTTTTGTTACTGAACGCTGGCTGGGCGGGATGCTCACTAACTTCTCCACGGTACGCAAGTCGATCAAGAAAATGACCAACATCGACAAGTTTTCCAAGGACGGCACCTACGATAACATTTCCAAGAAAGAAAAACTGATGCTGCAGCGCGAGCGTATCAAGCTAGAAAAGGTATTGGGCGGCATCGCCGACCTGAACCGGCTGCCGGCTGCTATCTTTATCGTGGATATTAAGAAGGAGCATATCGCAGTTTCAGAGGCTCTGAAACTGAATATCCCCACTTTCGCCATGGTGGATACCAATTCCGACCCCACACTGATTGACTTCCCCATTCCGGCCAACGATGATGCAGCCAAATCCATCAGCCTGGTTACTACAGTCATATGTAAGGCCATCGAGGAAGGTCTTGAGGAACGCCGCCGTGAAAAAGAAGATGAAGCGGAAAAAGAAGCGACCGATAAGGCGAAGGTAGAAAAAGAAGAAGGCGAAAAGGAAGTTGTGGTTTCAGAAAAAACCGGCAGGAAACGTATCAGACGTACCAGCGGAACCGAAACTGAAGGATCAGCCGACTAAAGAAATACAACATAAAACAATGAGTGTTACAATATCTGCTGCAGATGTAAACAAGCTGCGCCAGCAAACAGGCGCCGGAATGATGGACTGCAAAAAAGCCCTGGTCGAAGCCGGGGGCGATTTTGAAGCTGCCGTTGACTACCTCCGCAAAAAAGGCGCGAAGGTATCCGCCAGCCGTTCTGACCGGGACGCACAGGAAGGCGCAGTCATTGCAAAGACTACCTCCGACGGAAAAGAGGGTGTGATCATTGAATTGAACTGTGAGACCGATTTCGTAGCCAAGAATGCTGATTTTGTGGCTTTTGCTGAAGATATCGCCGCGCTGGCCATCGAAAGCAAACCGGCTTCACTGGAGGAATTGCTTTCATTACAACTCAACGGGGTTAATCTTTCTGACCGCATTCTGGACGAGACCGGCAAGATTGGCGAGAAGATAGCCGTTTCAACCTACGAAACGCTTTCCGCACCCCATGTAGTTGCCTACATCCACGGGAATAACCGGATTGGTGTCCTGGTAGGACTGAGCGCAGACGGTGCCGAAGTTGATGAAGCAGGAAAGGATGTGGCCATGCAGATCGCTGCCATGAACCCGGCCTCTGTCGATAAAGAAGATGTAGATCAGACAATCATTGACCGCGAGCTGGAGATCGCCAGGGAACAAATCCGGGCCGAAGGGAAACCGGAAGCCATGCTGGACAAGATTGCCCAGGGCAAGCTGAATAAGTTCTTCAAGGAAAACACCTTGTTGAATCAGGAATTTGTAAAAGACAGCTCCAAAACCGTCCGGCAAATGCTCGACGGGGTGCAAAAAGGACTTAGTGTCATCACGTTCAAGCGAAAGATGCTTGGTTCCTGAAAATAAAATTTATAAGTTTTAATCCCCGGCTTTGATCGGGGATTTTTTTTATCTTCACACCATTAAAAGCATGCAATACAAAAGAATACTTCTAAAACTTAGTGGTGAGTCCCTGATGGGACAGAAAGAATATGGCATTGACCAGGACATGGTTGCTCAGTACGCTGAAGACATCAAAGCTGTAGCGCAAAGTGGGGTGGAAGTAGCGATTGTCATCGGCGGCGGGAATATTTACCGGGGATTAGAAGCAGAGAAAGGCGGGATGGACCGTGTACAAGCTGATTACATGGGCATGCTGGCCACGGTTATCAATAGCATGGCGCTCCAGGATGCCCTGGAGAATACGGGGATGAAAACCAGATTACTCTCAGCCATCAATATGGAGCAGATCTGCGAACCGTTCATTCGCCGCCGGGCCATCCGGCACCTGGAAAAAGGCCGGATTGTGATCTTCGGCGCCGGAACTGGAAATCCTTATTTTACCACTGATACGGCGGCATCACTGCGGGCCATTGAGATCGAAGCCGATGTGGTACTGAAGGGTACGCGTGTAGATGGCATTTACAATGCCGACCCGGAGAAAGTGAAAGATGCGGTCCGGTTTGACGATATCACTTTCACACAGGTCTATGAAAAGGGACTGAAAGTGATGGACATGACGGCATTTACGCTATGTCAGGAAAACAAATTACCAATTATTGTATTTGATATGAATAAAAAAGGCAACTTTATGAAGATCACCAAGGGCGAACCTATCGGTACCCTGGTGCATTCTTAAGTGCCCTTCAAAGCAATTCAGTCATGAGCGAGTTAGTACAACAACACTTATCAGAAGCAAAAGACGCCATGCAGAAGGCCGTCTCCCATACCGAGGCCGAACTGGCAAAGATAAGGGCTGGAAAAGCCATGCCATCGATGCTTGACGGCATCCAGGTTGATTATTACGGTAGCATGATGCCCCTGAATCAGGTAAGCAACGTGAACACGCCCGACCCCCGGACGATCATGGTACAGCCCTGGGAGAAATCAATGCTGCAACCCATTGAAAAGGCGATCATGGATGCTAATCTCGGCTTCAATCCTCAGAATGACGGGGCTGTCATCCGCATCTCCGTTCCGCCCCTGACCGAGGAACGCCGCAAGGACCTGGTCAAAAAGGTGCGTAACGAGGCAGAGCAGGGAAAGATCTCTGTTCGCACGATCCGCAAAGAGGCCAATGAAAAGATCAAGAAGCTCTCCGGCGATCATGTTTCGGAAGACGAGATCAAAGACGGGGAAGATGCGGTCCAGAAATTGACCGACCAGCACATTGCCAGCATCGAAGAACTGTTCGATGCCAAAGAAAAGGACATCATGACCGTCTGAGGCGGGCTGGGTGGCCTTGTTGCGTTGCAACAATGAACTTATTGAAAAAGGAAGGAATCAAAATCCTTCCTTTTTTGTTTTCCCTTGATGAAGATATTATACTCGTATCTGAAGGATCATAAATGGCTATTACTTCTCACATTGTTTCTGGCCACCATCAACCAGGTTTTTTCGCTGCTTGACCCCCTCATTTTCCGGCATGTGATTGACAATTATGCCATGAAATTCAATGAGCTGTCCTCCCGGGAGTTCTTTAATGGTGTAATGCTCTTACTGGGGGCCGCCCTGGGGGTGGCACTGGTATCTCGCATCGCTAAAAACTTTCAGGATTATTTCACGAATGTGATTGTGCAGCGAACAGGTGCAAAAATGTATTGCGATGGTCTGGGTCATTCCCTGGAGCTACCTTATGAGGTATTCGAAGATCAGCGTAGTGGAGAAACGCTGGGTATTCTGGTAAAGCTGCGTACCGATGTTGAGAAGTTCATCATTTCTTTTATCAATGTGGTATTTACCACCCTGGTGGGTGTTGTTTTCGTAACGGTATATGCCTTTTCGGTCCATTGGCTGATTGCACCGGTTTACCTGGCTACTGTGCCTATCCTGGGTCTGCTGAGCTCGGCCCTGAGCAAACGGATCAAAAAGATGCAACGACGCATCGTCAATGAGACCACAGCCCTAGCTGGTTCAACCACTGAATCCTTGCGTAATATTGAGCTGGTAAAAAGTCTTGGCCTGGCCAAACAGGAGATTGGACGTCTTAACAGGACCACTACCAAAATCCTTGGATTTGAATTGAAGAAGATCAAATACATCCGCAGTCTAAGTTTTATCCAGGGAACATCGGTAAATTTCCTTCGGAATTCGATCCTCTTTATTATGCTATATCTTATTTTCAGGCAGGAAATCACTGTCGGGCAATTTTTCTCGTTGTGGATCTATTCCTTTTTTATTTTCGGCCCGCTTCAGGAACTGGGAAATATTATCAATACTTACCGGGAGACCGAAGTATCACTGGCCAATTTCGAAGATATTCTCAAACGTCCAAAGGAAGAACGGCCAACGCACCCCGAACGGACAGGCGACATTCGTTCCCTGCGTTTTGACAAAGTTAGTTTCTGTCACCGGAGCGCTGCACGGAACGCCCTGGAGCACATTTCTTTTTCAACCGGAAAAGGGGACACCATCGCTTTTGTAGGGCCTTCGGGCGCCGGAAAGACGACGCTGGTGAAGCTGTTGGTAGGTTTGTACCGTCCACAGGAAGGTACTATCTTTTACAATAGCATTCCTGGAGAGAAGATTGATTTTGAGGAATTTCGCGAGAAAATAGGTTTTGTCACACAGGATACACAGCTTTTTTCAGGCAGCATTCGCGAAAACCTGCTTTTTGTAAACCCACAGGCTAGCGATGAGGACTGTCTGGATGTATTGCGAAGAGCGGCTTGCCAGCCCCTGCTGGACAGGGCTGATAAAGGGCTGGATACGGTGATCGGGGAAGGTGGTGTGAAGGTATCCGGTGGCGAAAAACAACGCTTGTCCATCGCGCGGGCACTGCTTCGAAAACCCAGCCTGCTGGTCTTTGACGAAGCCACCTCTGCCCTGGACTCGATCACCGAGGAAGAGATTAGCCAAACAATTCGTGAGGTTTCGGACATGAAGGAACATATCACGATCATGATCGCTCATCGGCTCTCCACTGTTATGCACGCAGACTGCATTTATGTACTGGAGAAAGGACGCATCGCTGAAGCTGGAAGGCATCATGAACTGCTGGAAAAGAAAGGATTGTATTACGCGATGTGGCGGCAGCAAATTGGCGAAAAAGAGTCTGAGCTCCCTCAGGTACGGGGGTAAAGGCCAGGGTGATTGCTAACCATGCGCTATAGCTGCAGGAACCCCATTGCTTTCATCCACTTTTGGCAAAGTTGTGGCCATTCCGAAAAAGGCTCCTCTTTTCCCAGGCCCAGGCCATGCCGGCCGTGCTGAAAGATATGGAGCTCGGCGGGAACGCCTGCTTTGTGAAGCGCCTGATAAAAGAGGATGCTGTTCTCCACCGGAACCACGGGGTCTTCAGTTGTATGGGCCAGAAATACCGGAGGCGTTTCAGAGCGCACCTGTAGCTCATTTGAAAATTCCAGCACTAATTTATCGGGCGGGTTCTCCCCTAACAGGTTCACCCGCGAACCCTGGTGGGCAAAAGGTGGAAGAAACGTGATCACCGGATACAGCAGAATGGCAAAATCCGGCCGGGAACTAAGCTTTTCCAACGGATTTTCCGCGGCAGGATCTCCGGCGGTAAAATGAGTTGCGGCGGTACTGGCCAGGTGGCCACCGGCTGAAAAGCCAATAATGCCAATCTTTTTCGGATCCACACCGAGTTTGCCCGCACGGCTTCTCACCGTGCGAATGGCGCGAAGGGCGTCATTCAGCGGGGCGGGATGCAGCCCCGGTTTGCCTCCTGTTTCGCTAACAGTATGATAACGCAAAACGGCGGCCGTGATCCCCATATTGTTGAGCCAGGCGGCGATCTGTGTCCCTTCGTGGTCGCTGGCCAGGCCGCTGTATCCACCTCCGGGGCATACGACAATGGCCACGTCCACCGCTTTTTCCTTTGGCGGATTGTAGAATGTGATTGTTGGCATAAATTCGTCTTCCTGATAGGTTTTTTCGGGCCAAAGTGATTCCGGGGTCGCTTCCTGTGCGCGGACGGAGAACGGAGTTATTGCCGCTGAAGAAACAAAGAGCACGGCTGCCATCAACTGCATCGACAGACGGGAAAAGGCTGGTTTAGAGATCATGCGAGCCAATTTAAGAAATCTTCTCCCAAAATGTGCCTTTTTCTGACTGTTGCAGAAAAAAGTTCCTGAGTACGTGATGTTGAGGCAGGGAAAGTTCCGGATCTTCTTCGAGCAGCTGCACGACGCAAGCACGCGCTTCCTGCAGGATCCGCTGATCTTTAGCCAGATCTGCAAGCCGTAAATCCAATACCCCGCTTTGCTGGGTT
>DATCYD010000013.1:0-2986 GCA_036570465.1 Anseongella sp. | reverse complement strand
CAGCCAGCGTATCATTCTTGCCGAGGGTCTTGATAAACGCTTCGTTCAGCTCGTTGCGGACAGTCCCGAAATCCACTGAGGTTAGCTTTCCGTTTTCGTTATACCGAACCAGTTTATAATAAAGAAGCGGCACTTCCAATTTCGACTGCTCGTCGCTGCGGATGACATAGTGAATATAATAACGGCGGCCATCCTGAGTGGGGTTAAACGGATACTTGAAAAAATTGGATGTGGCAAGCGGATCATCTTCTACCTTATTTGTAAAAGGCGCCTGCAGGAGCATGACATCGTCGATCCTTGTGACGTCCGTTATTTCGGTGACAGCCGAATAGGCGATTCTTCCGTCGCCGTAAAAAGTAAAATTGGCTTTGCCGTAGCTTTCGCCGGGTTCTGTAAACCTGGAATTATAGGAAGTAGTCCCGATCACATAATACCGGTCCAGGAAGCCTGTGATCGCAGCGACATTGGACCTGTTATCAAGCTTTGTGCCGCCCGATGTGAACACACGCATTTCCGAGGTGGGTTCGATTCTGTCAAATGTCATTTTGACCGGGTACACCGGTAGTTCCTCCTTCTTGTCGCAGGCAGCGAGAAAGCCGGTAAGCAGCAAAAGGATCGGGTAAAGGCATGTTTTCATCATAAAAGCAAAAATATACTATTTTCCAGCCATTGAGAAAATTTATAAGTAACATTGCCCTTACCGGGTTGCCGGCATCTTGAAACCGCATCTTATTTTGGAAACGAAACCGGACTTTGACAATCCTTATCAGGAGCTGCTTTCTGAAATAAAACAAGAATTTGAAGAAGGCAGGATACAGGTCGTGCGTGCCCTCAACGCGGAGCTAATCAATCGCTATTTTGCTGTAGGCGAAAAAATTGTTCAAAGACAGAAAAAGTTTGGGTGGGGCAAATCTGTTGTTGAACAACTATCCAAAGACCTTCAAACAGAATTCCCACGGAGAAGCGGCTTTTCTGCCAGGAATCTTTGGGATATGCGCCGGTTTTACAGCCAATATGCTCCTCACAAAAATCTGCGACAGCTTGTCGCAGGAATGTACTCCTGAACTTTATCAAAGCGGACAGTTATAAAGCGGCCTTAAAAGAGGGCAAGCAGCATAATTTTTCTACAACACTGCCCGTCCAATTGGTTGAGCAGGCAGAAGAAACACTTAAGAGCGAATACAGCCTTGAGTTGTTGGGCCTGGTGGAACCCGTGCGGGAACGTGAACTGGAAAATAAGATGATCAACCGGGAAGTCCAAAAGCCGAGTGTTCAACAATTGACGAACGTTTTCAGCGGCTGGCCAACTGCTGCGATCGTAAAACTCAAATGACTTTTCAGAATAAAAAGCCGGCCTATTGTTAGTCCGAATTTTATTTTCGAAGATCATAGCTGTCATAAATTTGACTCACTCTATCCATTCTCAGCTGCTCGTACCGGCCTTGCTGCCGCATCCGGCCTTTGCACCGCCCGGCCAAAATTACCCACGGCGGGGGAAAGGTCAAGGGTATATAAACGCCACCACCCACAGGCCTTTGCCCTCCGGCGCCCTTGACCCGATTCCCCCGCCTTGCGTTCCGGTGGCCTAAGCGGTGAAAATGCCTTCGTGTGTGCGGATTTAGAAACACGTTGTCTGAAATGAGCCGATACGAGCCAGTAAGAACCAATAATGAGCCGATGACTTATAACAGTGTGTAATAAGACCCAGGGCCGATTCCGTGCCTTTCTATAAGTTTTGCCGACAAAAGGCTGTCTAACATCCTTTTTACTGTTGCACTTGAAACACCAAGTTTTTTCGCCATGTCACCTGTTTTTATACCCGGATTTGCCTCAATTATGGTTAATAGATGCCTTTCCCTTTGTGAGATAGCCTGTTGTGCTCCATGGGTTTCGAGCTTCAACATCAATGACTCCTGAACATTCTTCAAACTCGTCAGAAAAAACATAACCCACGGCGTGATATCCTCTCCCGGCCTTTGGGATTGGCAAGCCCTTAAAACCCTGTAATACTCATTTTTTTGACTCTCGATTTCGTGTTCAAAACTTACATATCGTATCCATTTATACCCATATTTGCGTAAAAGTAACATAGCAAGCAAGCGGCTTAATCTTCCGTTTCCATCCTGAAAGGGATGGATGGAAACGAAATCGTAGCAAAAAAGGGCACATTTAACCAAAGAGTGTGTATCCTTGTCGGCATCATGCCATGCTATTAATTCACGCATCGCATCTTCTGTTGGAAATCCCGGCGCGGTGGTTTGGAATATTATCTGCGTTGTTCCGTCAGGCATATTCGCTTCAATAGCATTGGAGTGCTGCTTATAGTTTCCCCTATGCCATCTATCTTTCTCGCTATATTTCAAAAGCACGTTATGCAGGTTTTTTAAACCGTTTTCGGTTACAGGGATTTCTTCGAAATTTTCGTCAATGATATCCAAGGCCTCATAATATCCAACGACTTCTTGCTCATCCCGCTCCTGAAGTTTTGATATGTCCATGTTCTTTAGAAGAATATCGACTTCCTCATCCGTTAGTTTGGAACCCTCAATACGAGTTGAAGCTCCGACACTCCTAACCGTAGCAATTGATTTAAGCTCTTTCAGGCTTTGCCCTTCTCTGCGTTCAATGGCTTTCCAAGAGGCATCAAACCTATCTATTTCACTGATAAGGCCTATCAGCTTCCAATTGATATCAAGAAATTCAGTATGTACACTTACTTTACTCATGACGCAAATCTACAAAAAAGAACTTAATAATGAGCCGATATGAGCCAATAAGAACCATTAATGAGCCGATAACGAAATGTTTATACGGAACCCTAATTTTTCTTTTAGTTTTTCCATGTCACTGCCGATCCGCGTGTCAAGCAGCTTGGCATAGTGCTGGGTGGTCTTGATGTTGGTATGCCCCAGCATCTTGGAAACCGTTTCGATGGGCACGTTGTTGGCCAATGTCACCGTTGTGGCAAATGTGTGCCGTGCCATAT
>DATCYD010000012.1:0-2454 GCA_036570465.1 Anseongella sp. | reverse complement strand
CTGGGCTTTTAAGCCAAGCATTTTTGACCAGAGCCTGAAATTGTTCGAAGCCTATGCCCGGGAAAATATTGACTCCCCGAAGGCGGAATTCTTTATTCCCCTGGTAGTAAGCCATGTTACTTCAAACGGACCTGGCAAAGTCAAGGTATTTGAGAGCGATGCCAAATGGTTCGGCGTAACCTACCAGGAAGATAAGCCTTTCGTAAAGGATTCACTGCGCAAGCTGATCGGTGAAGGGAAATACCCGGAAAAACTATGGAGCTGAAAAAGGTGCTGGTGGGCTTTGGGCTGAATCCTTCAACCTGGGAAGGCAAGGAATTCGGCTCCGGCCACATTAACAACACCTTTCGGCTCACCGACCGTGTTTCGGGCAAGAATCTGCTTTTGCAGCGGATCAATCATTTTGTTTTCAGGGATCCGAATGCCATAGCGGGTAATATGCGAATAGCAGCTGATTACCTGGCTGCCACCCACCCGGATTATCTCTTTCTGAACGCGATAAAAACCAGAGAAGGCAGTGAACTTTGGTATGATGAGGAGGAATATCCCTGGAGAATCCTGCCTTTTATCGGAAATTCTTACAGCATTGATGAAGTAGCTGAAACCGGACAAGCGTACGCTGCTGCACGTCAGTTCGCCATCCTTACCAGGAATCTGGCCGGTTTGGACGCTTCGATGTTAAAACCAACCATCCCTGATTTCCACAACCTGGCGCTGCGCTACCGCCAATTCAGGGATGCGCTGATCACTGCCCCGCATGATCTGAGGCAGGAAGCAGCTGCCGAGATCGACGCTTGTCTTGCCCGGGAAGGACTGGCAACTCAATATAGCCAACTGATTAACCATCCTGGTTGCCGGCTGCGGGTGATGCACCATGACACCAAGATCAACAACGTATTGTTCCACCGGGAAAGCGGTGAGGCTATATGTCCAATTGATCTGGATACATTGATGCCGGGCCATATTTTTTCTGACCTGGGCGATATGGTCCGGACCTATGTGTCGCCGGTCTCTGAAGAAGAAACGGACTATTCAAAAGTAATGGTTCGGGATGAATTCTATCAGGCGCTGTATGATGGGTATCTTTCTGAGATGGCCGGGGAATTAACCGCTCATGAAAAAATACACCTCTCCTTTTCCGGCAAAATGCTGCTTTACATGCAGGCTCTCCGATTCCTGACCGATTACCTCCTGGGAGACGTATATTACAAGACCCATTATACCGGCCAAAATCTGAACCGGACACGAAATCAACTTAAACTATTACTTCAGTTAGAAGAGAGTGAACCCACTCATAAACAGCTTATTGAACGTATTTTGAAGAACTATACGGAATCACACGATAGCTAAAGTTCCAACTCTTGAACGGTACCGGTTCATGAGACAGATCAATGCTCAGCATGACCGGTCCTTCCGGCCGCTCACGCCGAGTGATCAGGTGAAACAATGTACTCTCCTGACGAATCAGCAAGCCATATCCGTCTTTCCGTGTTAGCCGGGCCCAACGCACATCAGATTTCGCACCGCCAGCCGCGGGAATCGTATCTGAATACACACCCACTTCATGACCGGCATCCGGTTCCCTGCCATACCAATCCATTAGGCTAAATTCTTTCGGCAGATGGAAAGCGGTTCCAAACCCAGGCATCACCGGATATTCTCCCTGCATTTTCACAAAGACATTCTGTACCAGCATGGCTCCCCTTCCGTCGATCCGGAAACGCTGGAAAAGCCGGGCGTCACCCCCTAACAATATCTTGGTAAAGGAGAGGTAGTAGTTTCCGTTTACATCTTCTGTGATCTGGTATTCCAGCAACGTGCTTTCCCTGACGGCTTGATCCCAAAGAATGCGGTTTTTCTCCAGCGTATCGTTTTTTGAAGTGTCTCCCGGTTCCCCGAAAGCCAATTCCGGCCCGGCGCTCATCAGATCCTTCCCGCGATAGCTGTAGCGGATAATCTGCCCTGTACTTTTATCAAACTCTATCCTGAAATCATAGCCGTTCAATGCAATGTTGCCCGGACCATCGGTCACGTCGATCAATCCCTTGTCCACTTGATAGGTTTCCTGGTAACGATACGGCCCCAGCCGGAATTGACGGGATGCCACCGCAAAGTCCGCGGGAACCATCCCATCGGCAGCTTTTGTCTTAATCCGCAAATTCAGAAAATAGTCATTGCCTTCGTAGAAACGTGTTTTATAATCCAGAGAAAGCATTGTCTGTGCGCCCGGGGCTACTTCGAGTTGCCTTCGCCCTTCTTCGGTTTTTTCTCCGTTCCGAAGGATGCTCCATTCAAGATAATAGCCTGAGAGGTCACGAAGTGCAAAGGCATTCCGGATCCGGATCGTTCCCTTCAGAAAATCACCCAGTTCCATCTCCACCACTTCATGACCGGCTCCGGTTAGCGTCTCCTGCGGGACAGTCAGCAGCGCCGGATTGCTACCGGTTCCGTGCA
>DATCYD010000011.1:0-3000 GCA_036570465.1 Anseongella sp. | reverse complement strand
CGAACGTTTTCCACCCGGAATGTAACCCGCGTTTTGTCTATCGCATAGCGAGGTTCCAGCAGGTTAATGATCAACCAATCGTCGTTGACCACAAAATCAAATTGCAGATTACTAACCGGACCACGGCCCTTGACCGGCGCTTTATCGTCCGTTTGCCCCACATTCACTTCGATCGCTTTCTCATTTTCCTGTGTTGGGTCCTGCAAGATCTTTTGATCTTGCAGCGTATAGGCAACATCCTCTCCCATGAATTCCTCAAACGGGTAATATAACATCAGGCCAAGCTCATCACCCTTCAGCAAAATGTTACTGTTATTGTTGATCAAAGTGGCATCCAGATAGGTGTTCCAGAGACGGAAACCATCTATTACTCCCGTAAAATAACGGTCGAATGTAACATGATCGGCATTATCTTTCATGTACCAGCCCCTGGCCCCCAGATAAACCGAGGCAACGGCAATACCACCCAGGCCTGCGGCATCGAAATACATGTTCAGCACGCCGTCCACATAAAACTGTGCCCTTCCGGAATTTCGGTTCACTGCAATGGCAACGTGGTGCCAGTCGTTATCCAGAAAATTACCCTGAGCCTGCGCCATAACCCCATTATTCCGAAAGGTTAGCTGGCCATTCTCAAAACCCAGGAAGAAAAGATTTTCAGACCCGGCATTATCCGTACCATCCCCCTTTCCGCTGGATGCCAAGGCTGCATCCCCTTGCCCCGGAGCGGCTTTGAACCATAACTCCATGGTATAATCCATCCGATCGGTGACCGGTACAGAAGCCGTATTTACTGCAAGGTAGCCATTGCCACCAAAGGCCACAGCTTTCCCGGCAGGAGTAGTCCACTGGCCATAAAGTCGGGCATGAGCGCCATGAGCCTTGTCATAGGCCAGATCCCCTTTCCCTTCAGTCATGGGGTAATAAGCCAACAATCCGTTCTCTCCACCTGAAAGACGCTTCATGCTGTTTATCTGCAGTTGTATATCAGACCGTTTTTCGGTCCAGATACGTGCCTCGTGAAGGTTCCCCTTAAAGGTGTTGCCCTGCTGTCCGATACTTCGGCCAAACTCAACAGGACCTACCCCATCATACGGTGCGACATCTGCGCCGTGAATGACTTCAACAAAATTATAGAAGGCTGAAACCGTCGATTTTTCCGAATCATAAACCAATGCCACATGTGCCCATTGGTCTTCCTGGAATGAAACAGGGGCTTCACTTTTCCAGGTTGTTTGTCCTACGGTTACTTGCAAATATTCCCCGGACACGAAAGCCAGTTCTATGGATTGGTTCACATCACCGTGACTAAAAAGCGTACCCACGGGCCGGCCATCAGGCAACACCCACATTTCCACCGTCAGGTCCTTTCCTTCCAGGCTTTTACTAAATTCTGTAGCCAGGTAATCGTCTTGTCCATCCAGATGCACCGATACGGTATGATCACCTGGTGTTCCATTTCGAATACCGGTCACCTGAAAATCAGGATAGGAAAGCAAGCCGGCTGCGATAGCTTCGTTGAAATTCAGCCGCACATCATCTTCGATCCCCAATACCCCGTCAGCAGGTTGCGCGCTGCCAAAGAGGCGGGGACGGTAGGTATCTTTAGTGCCGCGGATTATATTCGACTCGGTGGTGGATATGACCTGTCCTTCAGCCATGCACACGGCCAGGGCCTTGATTTCGTACTGTTGATCGCCAAAGGAAGCGTCGCTCATCACCAGTTTATAATCGATCATATTTCCGGTGATCATAGATTTTGGCGCTTCCGCTGCTTCATACACTGCAGAATCAGCATAGAACTTCATGACCGTTGTCCAGGTGGAACTGGCAAGCGGTCTGTATTTCAAGTCAATATATCCAAACAACTCGTTGCTGACATCAAACTCATCCATCGTGACCTTCAGATATCGCTCATTACTTACGGTATCTGCCTTCGTATTTAACAACCATTGGTCAGCGGGTGCAGCAATATGCACATCTGAACAAGAAGGAATAAAATGTGCAGAAATATTTACAAGATCGAAAGCCGTGGTATCACATTCTGATATCAGACGCAATTGAATATCTTCATAATCCATCTCTTCCGGACCACGCTCCAGCGTGATCGTCTTATACAATACCTGGCCGGGATTGATCCAGAGTGCCCTCCCGGTGGCAAGGGATGCTCCGTCCATCGAGATCTTAGCACCATTAGGGTTGCTGTCTTCCATTACCTGGAGGAAGAAAGAGACACCTCTGCTTGTTTCAGAAGCATTTTGCAGCTGAATATTAAATGTTGCATTCCGGGTAGAAGGAATATCGGTTGACACCGGTTTATCAACTATAATATCCGGCGCTTCCGCCCGTACGGTGGGCTGGTCAATAATAGTTCCGGGAATAAAGTATTTCGTAACGGTTTTACCCTCATACGGGCATGCCGTTTCACCACCCTTCGTTCTAAATACAAAGGAACTGTCTCCGGCTCTGGATACATCCACACTCAGGTAATCCAGACTATTTTCTGACAATACGAAGCCAAAGGTTTTTTCATTATCCGTTGATTCACCAAAATTACCTCCATGTGTAGTCGTAAGGCCTTCGGCGATATTCAGTGTCATCCCCGTCTTATTGACTGTAACGCCAATACTGGCCAGAAACTCCGCTCCAAGTGTGATATTAAAATTATTCGTCTTAGTCTCGATAATTCCTGCGGTTTCTGAATACTGAACATCCCCGCCACCAGTGAACGAAAAGTTCTTCACCAGCACAGAAGGCATCACCTTCATCTGCTCATTCCTTGCCAACTCTGCCCGCCATCCTGCGATATGCTGATTCAGCGCTAAAATAGTATCAGACTGATTAAATCCCGGTATTTCAGGTAGATAAATCTTATAACTGAACCCATCGCCCCATGGTTTTGTTAACGCCTCCGTTCCAAACGCTTCCACATCAATATTGGACGCTCCGTAATTGGGATCGTCGCGGGATAATTTTGAAACATATACTTCTCCTCCGAGT
>DATCYD010000010.1:0-5082 GCA_036570465.1 Anseongella sp. | reverse complement strand
AAACTCTTATACGAATGAATCTGACAGGAGGAGGATTTTCAATAAGGTTATATTCAATACCGGCAACCCCATTGTCATTTCTTTCTATATCCGTCAGCAGGGTCCAGCCTTTTGAAACAGACTCATCCTTCCAACCCGGATCGGCAGATGGTAGAAGGGTGGTTGCTCCGGTGGTGTCTGCAATACCCCATACTTCAAATTCAACCGGATTGTGGCCGGGATTATTCGTACGGCCCCATTCTTTGAAGCTGCTCAGCTCACGATAGGTGGTTCCAAGATCAATCGTGAAGGTATGCGGCATGGCTGCGCCATCTGAATGATAAACATTTGGATAGTCGCCGGGCGATCCGTCCCATATTTTTTCCAGGGAGGTGTTAAACGCGTTGACAACGGCGTCACCGGGAAGCAATGCCTGTTTCCATATACTTTTGTCCACGGGGACTCCGGTGACGTCCAGGGAGTCATAATACGAAACCCGGAAGGTATCAATAGCGTCTCTCTCGGGCTTATAGGTGGATCTGTAAAAGATTTTTGTAGCGGGTTTCCAGTCAGGGATCAACAGGCTGCTGCTATCGGGAGAAACAAGGAACGTTTGCGTTTCGCCGGCCTGGTTTGTATAACTTACTTCGGTATGAATATTTATCGTATCGGGTCTATTCCAGAAAAGGAACGTTTTGCCATCTGCGTAATCAATACTTGAAACCTGCCTGTTTAAAAGACCGCCCTGGTATTTATCGCCATATATTTTCACATTTTCAGTTATTAAAGGAATGGACCTGTTCCCTTCTTTATCAAATGAGTAGATGGTAAAGCTGTAAACGCCTTCATCCAGGTTGCCGATATATGCCTCGACTGTATCTGAGGCATTCTCCGATATGGACTCTACAACGGAGGAATCCCTGCTATTATTCCAGTATATACCATATTCAGTAACGCTGGGATCCGGAGAGCGTTTCCATTTCAGCAACACGCGGTACCTTCCGGGACCGGGTTCGACGCGAACGACTGCAGCCGGATAAACAATTTCCTTCTCTTCCAAAAAGGAGCGGTAATCGGTGGGCTGTTCCTCACATGAACCGGCTAACATAAGTATGCACGGTAATAGAATGAGGCGCAGTGGTGTGTTTACTATCTTTTTATAAAAATATTTCATGCCGAAAGATTTTTTTGTTTAGTGGTGATCATTGAGGAGTGCCCCAGAAAGCTATTTCCATGATATGGATAAAATCACTTCCTGAAAAGGTTTCCAGGGTTTGAAAGCGGATATAACGAACCGGCGGAAGGTCAAGGGACGCATTATATTCAAAGCCTGCATTAGTCAAGGCCATGTCTTCCGGTGTATTGTCTCCGATACGCCGGCCCGAGGGTTTGGACGGGGCCTCATAGTATCCTATAAATATCCAGCTACCTACCTGATCTCCGGGAGCCAGCCCGGAAACATCCGGTGGCAGGGCATCGTCTTTGGGGTCGTTAGAACCCCAGAGCGCCCATCGTTTCGGATTTCCGTGGGCGAAAGCATAGATGTCACTTCGTTCCCATACCCGGAACCGACTTAATTTTCCTGTTAGTCCCATATCAAAAGTGAAGGTTTGCGGCATCCCGGTCCTTGTTTCCGTATGATAGCCAGATCCAGCAGTCGTGCCGTTCCAAATATTCGGCATAGTCCAGCCATGGCCTACCATAGCATCCGACGGCAGCCGGAACTCACTGAACTGGGTCCGGTCGAATTGCTCTTCATAAAAAGGGGTAAGCGTGGTAAAGAGGGTATCCGAACGATTGCCCCAGGGGTCGGTTACGTAAATGCCGAATTCTCTCGGACTCACATCGTATCCCCTGATACTGAAGGCCACGGTTGAGTCATCCGTATAGAACTGTTCAATCGGTAACAGCTCGTTATCCTCATTTTTGGTAAGCACGACAACACCGATTGGTTTTGATTCTTTGTTCACCGTTGATACGTGTATTCCTCCGAAGTCAGCCTGAACGTTAAGAGATGGAAACGCGGCGAGGTAGGAGGGCGTGTCCGGATGCACTTTTACAACGACCGGATCGGATTTTACATTTGCCCGGCTGATCGCGTGTAAGGTGACCTCATATTCTTTGCTTTTCGCAAATCCGTCAACAAATATGGTATCTGTATAATAGGACGCCTTTTTTTGCCGGCTGACTTCATCGTTTATCTTGTATTCCGCCAATATATAAAGCAGGTTATCGGTCTTGGGGAGCGAATAGGTGATATAAGCGCCACCCTGGACATTATCAACTTGTATTCCGGTAACCACGTCCGGTTTGGTTTGGTCGGTAGAGATTACCTCATTATAATCCGGGGCCTTTTCACAGCCAGCCGAAAACAGAAAAAGAATGGAGATGGCGAGCGCGCTTAGTCGGGTATTATTGAAACGTTTCATAAACTTCTTTTTATTGATTTATATTACCAGCCGGGATTCTGGACCAGATTTGGATTTTCCGCCAGGGTCTGATCACGGATGGGCCATAAGTAGTCTTTGGTTCTAAAAGTCGGAATAAAAACGGTTTTTGGCCGGTAGTAGCTTTGTGCTTCTTCCTGATAGATATCCCAGCCTTGGACGGGATCGGTAAGTACGTCCATTAATTCTTTCCAGCGGCGTAAATCCCAACCTGCCTGCCCTTCAAAGCTTAGTTCAATTCTTCGCTCGCGGTGAATAATTTCCCGCAGGCCTTCTTTGCTCCCCGGCTTATCCGGATTATTTGCATATTCTTTCCATGATTCTACCACCCCTTTTAAACCTGCCCGTGCCCTGACCATATCGATATATTGATATACGGTTTCAGACGGACCGTTTAGCTCATTCAGGGCTTCGGCATATAAGAGGTAAAGACCCGGGAGCCGCATCATTGGCCAGTAATACCCGAAAGTTGTACTATTTGTCAGAAACACACTTTGATAATGCACCAGCTTCTTCGGGAAATAACCGGTAACATTAGTCCTTCCTTGACCAGCATCACCTGCGGGCTGCCCAGCCTTGGCCTGCACATAAAGCGAGTTATTGTCGTTCAGCGTGCCATTGCCAAACCAAAGGCCACCGTCAAACCCAACACTGGCGTAAAAGCGCGGTTCCCGGTCGAAATGCAGCTTTACGGTTTGGTAGCCCTCTTTTATATAATATCTATAGGCGCTGTCGCTTTGCTGCAAATTATATCGGTTTTTATAATCCCATGTTTTGTCTTCTGCAATGGGTACTCCGTTGTCTGTATAATACAGCTCTGCCTGGCCAAGGGGAACTGCAAACCGAGAATGGATCCCATAATTCGTAATGGCCTCAGCATTTAACCGGGCTACGCATGAATATTGATAAGCAAATTCCTTGTTGATGGTCCAGATTATTTCGCTATTCCATTCGTCTGTCATGGCATTTCGCAGGGTTAACGTCAAGTGGGTGGTATCTGATATATGCGTAATATTCGCAGGCGGAATGAAATCGTAAAAGGCGATTCCCGCCTCGTGGCAAGCATCAATTGCTTCCTTACAGGCTTCCACTGTTTTTTCCCATTTCAGCGGATCATAGTCAACAGAAAAGAGCGCCTGGCCGTCTTTGTTTGAAAAGCCGGCATAGTCGGGATTTCCGTTGTACAAGGGACTGGCCTGGGTAGCCAGTACTTCCGCTTTTACCGAAAGGGCGATGGGTCTGGTGATCCTTCCCTGTTCTTCCACTTCATTGTTAATCCTATCCGGAAGGCTCGCAGCCGCCTCATCCAATAATTGTACAATATAATTGAAAACCGAGTCAACCGGCTGCCTTACTGAGCGTACCTCACCGGTAGAGACCGCTATTGGCAGGTTTTGTTTCATGATGGGAATGGGTCCGTACATTCGCACCAGCCAGTAATGAAAATAAGCTTTCAAAAATTTCGCTTCGCCGGTCCATCGTATTTTCTCCGATTCGGAAAGGTCAAAAGGCTTGTCTATGTTTTCAAGAAAAATATTGCAGCGCCGGATGGCAATGAATAAAGCGCCTCCCCCATTGCTGCCGTCCCAGTAGTTCAGAGCTGGATTTAGTACATTTTGAGTCCCGTGGTTAATACTGAAACCTGTGAGATCCAGTGTTTGCTCTAACGTGGGATATGGATAGATAATTTCACCGGAGGTGACAAACCCCGGATTGTTAAGCACTTCTGCCATGCCGCCGTTTTGAAGGGTAGAATAACAAGTGAAAAGATAATTCTCCGCTTCGTTCCTGTTCCGGAAGGCATAGTCGATGGTGGCCACGTTGTCTGGTGTGACATCCAGATAATTTGTGCACGAAACCTGCGTCGTGATCGTCAACACGAATAACGTGTATATTATAATCGTTCTCATGGATCTTTCTTTAAGGGATTAAAAATTGAGGTTAATTCCCAGGTTGTACACCTTCTGGATGGGGTAGGCAAAGCCATTACCGCCCATTTCAGGGTCCCAAAGCTCAAAATTACTCCAGGTAAGCAAGTTTAGCCCGTTTAAATATATTCGCAGATTACTGAGATGAAGCCGCCTGGTCAGTTCGGCAGGAAAGGTATATCCGACTTCCAGCGATTTGAGTCGCAGGAACGTACCGTCCCGCATCCACCAGGTACTGCTTTGAATATTGTTATTAATGGTGGTGGGGGAAAGCCGGGGCCAGAGCGCGTAAAGATCCTGGTTTTCTTCAGACCAATGATTGTCCGCATAGGCGCTCAAGACCTGCGTGTTGTTGACAAAGGGGGCTGTCGAAGCCGGGTCAATAAAAAAGGATTCCCTGGCCAGTCCCTGGAAAAACACCGAGAAGTCCAGGCCCTTGAACCCGCTGGAGATGCCTACTCCATAAACAATCTGCGGTACGGTGGGCAAGCCGATAGGTACCCTGTCCCGTTCACTGATCATGCCGTCACCGTTGATATCGCGGTATTTTATATCGCCTCCCACAGCGGGCAGGCCTCCGAAATTTTGAGCGGGAGCGTTCGCTGCTTCTTTATCATCGACAAAAAGTCGTTCAGCAACATATCCAAAGGTTTGGTTAATCGGCTGACCTACCTGCTGTCTCCAGGATTCTTCATATTGAGGTTCCTCGAATGCAGTAAATTTATTAC
>DATCYD010000009.1:0-5389 GCA_036570465.1 Anseongella sp. | reverse complement strand
AGCCTATGATTTCGAGACCGGAAAAGGAGTATATAACGGACGTTGGAGAGAACCAGATGCCGCGGCCGGACTTGGTTGGCTTTTCTTTACCACCTGGAATAAATCTGGGGATCAGAAATTCTTGCAAGCGGCGCAGGCGTCTATGGAATTTTTACAACGCCGGCCTGCCGCGGAGGGCACATTTTATGAGATTATGATGCCCTACGGAGCCTATCTGGCCGTCCGTATGAATGCCGAGCTGGGTACTGACTACGATGAAATGAAAATGCTGAACTGGTGTTTCGATGGCGACAATACCGACCGTGATGGCTGGGGAGTCATGGCTGAAAGGTGGGGGAAGTACGATGTACATGGACTAGTAGGTCAGAAAAAATGGGAACAGTATGCCTTTGCCATGAATAGCTTTTCCCATGCGGCGGCCCTCACGCCTGTTGTAAAATACAATCCGGCCTACGCCAGGACGATCGGGAAATGGATGCTAAATCTATCGAATGCGGCCCGGCTGTTCTATCCGGACGAACATCCCCGGAACCGGCAAAGCAGCGCGGTCTGGGACGGAGATCCGGAACACGTGATCTGTTATGAAGGGCTGCGGAAAAATCTCGATAATGGGAATCATTTTCAGGTATTCAAGGGAGTTCTGACAGAAGATGGTCCTTATGCCATTGGAGACCAGGTGAAATTCGGTACGTCCTTCACCGATATCTGCATTTACGGCTCAGCCTGGGTAGGCATGCTTGCATCGATCGTGAACACGACTGACGTGGAGATGATCCTGCAACTTAATTGCAATGCGACCGACTTTTTCGGCGACCGGACCTTCGATACCTACTTGTACTATAATCCGTATCCGGAAAACCAGACCATTCATTTTGACGCAGGCAGCGAACCAGTACGAGTCTATGACCTGGTGGAAAGGGCCTTCTTGCCGGGAACGGCAACGGGAAAGACCGCGCTCAAGATCCCTCCCGACCAGGCAAGGCTGATCGTGCTGGTTCCCGCGGAGCTTAAAACTTCAGTCAGGAACAAGCGGCTAATGGCGGAAGGACATGTAGTTGATTACCGTGTGAAGTAGATATAGCATACAAAATATACAATCAAATGACCAAGATGAAAACATTTGTAATCGCCATGCTGTGCCTCTTGCCGGCCACGAAGCTAACATATGCGCAGGAGACCGGGAAAGGTGCCGACCGTTCCGCATCTGGAGAACTGGTGCCGGCACTTGCTCAAACCAGCGGGCTGGTAGCCCGGGGCGAAGAAAAAAAGTTCTACCAGGCGGACGATGCTCTTTTCAAAACAGGAAAGGAACTGCTGCGGCAGGACTTCAGCGAAGTGGAATTTGGAAATATTCCCTCCAGGTGGACAGATTTGCTATACCGGCGGCCTTCCCGGAACTGGATCGTGGATGAGTTCGGATTTCTACGCCACGTGCTGAAAAACCGGAACAACCGCTTGACCTACGATCCTTTTTCGGACAGTTTTCTGGAAAGCCCGACGCCGGAAACACGACCCGGTCTGATCGCATGGGGCGCAACCAGCGAACTTACGTCGGCGGATGAAGCGGCGGCTATTCAGGTGCGGGCAGCTTATAAAAAAACCGAAGACGCCGGCGTATTCTTCGGGATCGCAGGCCGGATACAGGACAAACATAATTTTTACGCAGTACTGGCAAGGGAAAGCAACAAGCTGACCATTGTCAAGGTAAAGAACGATAGCGTCACTGTCCTGACCGAGATCGTATCCCTTCAAAGGTACCGGTATCCGGAAGAATGGACACTCACCGTATCGTTTAAAGACGATCTGATCACCGGTATCCTGCACGACGAAAAGGGGAATCCAGTGGCCCGTGTCGATGCCCGGGACGCTGAATTCAGGTCGTCTTACCTGTTCGGTCTTTACTGTACCGATTACGCAGCCGCCAGGTCCGTATCGGTCCGAGTTCCTGAAGGCTCGTTTTCTGCTGGTCCACCTGTCGTGCAAAAGAATCAAGCTCCCATATACGACAGCTACAAATTGATTAAACCGGTGGACAAAGTTGATCCGCTGAACACTTCTTTCGACGCCACTGACGATCAGTACGATATTGTGATTGCCGGCGCCGGATGTAGCGGCTGGGCGGCCGCGGTACAGGCGGCCAGGATGGGACGGCGGGTACTGCTCCTGGAAGAAACGGATTGGATCGGCGGGCAAATGGCGGCCGCCGCCGTAACGTCGATGGACGAATCCGGCCCGCTGATCAGGGAAAGAGGTATTTACCGGCAATTCCATGAAAGCATGGTCGCCTACTATTACGGCAGGGATAAATGTCCCTTCGTAGCCTATTTCTGGGGGCGTCAAACCCAGAATCAGCAGGAAGGTGGCTACGAGCCTGCCGTGGTAAGACGCTTGCTGTATGGATTTATACAAGACGCCCGGGAAAGGGCTGCTTCCTTCAAGCCCGGCGGACGTTTGGATCTACTCCTCCGCACAAGAGTAATAGAGGTCGTAAAGAACGGGAACGAAGTCACAGGTGTAACGATTACTCGATGGAATGAAGAGGGGCGTGAACAAGAAAAACATGTTGACTGCGGGATCCTTGTAGACGCTACCGAATACGGAGATGTGATCCCCCTGACCGGCGCCCCTTACCGCGTTGGGAATACGAAAAGCCAGGACCGGAATTACCAGGGAGCGGTTCAGGATCACACCTACACGGCCGTGATCCGGGAATATCCGGGCGGTGTACCGGAAGACCTGAAAATCAAAGTTCCTCCTCCCGGCTACGAAAAATACGGCAGAAAATATCGTAGCCGGGTGCTTTACGGCGATTGGGGTTTGCACAGAGGCGCCCGGATGTTCCGGGCAGAACTGGCCTGGAGAGGAATGGCCGATACCCGAAGTCCGCTTATCGGAAAGGCCAGCCAGTTGCGTCATACGCTTACCGGACTGAACGGCGGTAACGATTACCCGACTACCGTAGGCACCATCGAACTGACCTCGCAGCGTATGAAAGACGAGTTGGAAGGTATTTACCGTACGCTTTCCAAGATCTATTATTTGCAGCATGAGCTTGGCGTGCCTTGGTCCGTTGCCGAAGATCAGGGATTCAATACGGCCTACAACCGGGAGATGATGCGTCGGCGAGGCGTTCCCGAGTCGCTGCTCCCCTTAGCCATCCATATGCCCCAGATGCCCTATGTAAGGGAAAGCCGCCGGATCGAAGGCATAAAAATCCTTGTGGCCGACGATCTGAAACGGTGGGAAAACGCTGTTCATCAGCCGACCTCTGTTGCCGTGGGAGATTATTTTATGGATCTCCACGGAACTTACGATGCCTTTGAAAAGGATCTGGATGACGAAAATTATGCACGTAACGGAGGCCCGTTCCAGGTACCCTTCGAAGTATTTATCCCGCTTAAACTGGATGGTTTCCTTCCGGCGGAGAAAAATTTCTCGCAGTCAAGACTTGTCAGCGGAGCCACCCGTCTTCAGCCGATCACTATGCTGACCGGGCAAGCCGTGGGCGTTATGTCCGCACTGGCAATAGAACAGGGTGTTCAGCCCCGGAAGCTCAATCCGCTTGCCGTCCAATTGAAGCTGCTGGATGAGGGAGCTACGCTGATCCCCCGGTGGAATCTTGATGTCGTGTGGAACACCGAACTCTGGAAAGCCACGCAGTTGCTCAGCCTGTACAAGATACTGGATCCTGAAGGCGGGCTCGAATACTGGGACGGTATGGAATTCGCTCCCGAGACTTCCTGGGGAACCGGGCAGGCGCTTACCGCCGGCAAGGCGGACGCGGCGCTGAAGAAATTGAGCGAATTGCTTAAAACCAAGCCCGGCAAACTCCGGTCATCGGCTCCTGACTTGTTTAACGACGGTGCGGCTATCAAAAAAGGAGAATTTGCAATGTTCTGCCTGGCAGCTATACGGAAACATATTAAGGCAAAGTAATGCTCAGGAAACTACGTACAGAGGTTGCCTATTTCAGGCAGCAGTCCCTTAATTTCCGGGTGCTGGTATTGACCAACTTCATTTACGCTTTCGTCTTGCCCGTAATCGATATCTTCGTCGCGGCCTATGTCATGCGCAGCTCCGGCGATCCGGTTAAAGTGGTGATCTACCAGCTCACAATTTATACAGGGATACCTCTCACGTTCCTGGTGAACGGCTTTCTGCTCAACCGGTTTAATATCCGGGTATTGTATTCCGCAGGGATGATGCTCAGCGCCGTTTCCATGATCATCATGATGTCATTGAAGACCCTGGATCTGACTGGCATCGCGATGGCCGGATTGACGATGGGCTTGTCATTCGGTTTCTATTGGGCCAATCGTGACTACCTGGCGCTTGCTGTGACCAATGATCGTAATAGGAACTATTATTATGGGCTGGAGACCTTCTTTTATACCATTGTCGCCGTAGCGATACCCGTTGCCATCGGCTGGTTTATTCAATTGGCTGGTGAAGGCACGGGTAATGTCAATATGGCTTACCGCATTTCACGGCCATGGTATTCGTTGTCACCGTGCTTGCGTCGGTCGTTTGTTTCCGGGGTAATTTCAGCAATCCGGTACGAGGGCGGTTCATCTACTTCAAATTCCATCCGTATTGGAACAAGATGTTGCTGCTGGCGGCCCTGAAGGGGCTAACCCAAGGCTTTTTGGTAACGGCGCCTGCTATGCTGATCATGCGGCTGCTGGGCCAGGAAGGGGCTTTGGGCACCGCTCAATCGATCGGCGCTATTGTGGCGGCCGTGATGATGTATGTCATCGGCAGGATCACCGGACCCAGGCACCGGCTGGCTATCTTTGCCGTCGGGCTGATATGTTTCGCGTTGGCCGCCGTGATCAACGGGGTTCTTTTCAATGCCGTGGGCGTCGTGCTTTTTATGCTGTTTTTGCTAATGGCTAAGCCATTACTGGATCTGGCTTATTTCCCCATACAGCTGGGAGTGATCGATATTCTTTCAAAAAAGGAGAACCGCAGCGAGTTTGCTTACATTCTCAACCATGAGGCGGGGCTTTATGCCGGCCGGTTCCTGGGAGCCGCCACATTCATTCTCCTTGCGTGGTATTTTTCGGAGGAATTTGCGTTACGGTATGCCATTATGATCGTTGCCATCATCCAGCTAGGGTCCGTTTTGGTTGCGAAGTTCTTGCTTAGGGAAGGCAGCGAGGTCAGCAGAGAAGAAAGAGCAGAGCCCGTTGAAGTAACTGCGGAAACTGTTGAAAATGATTGAGACTGTTTAAAAAATGACAACAAAGTATGTGTATGGTCTGTTGTTGTTACTAACCTATACCGGTACAGGTTGCTCCGGTGCCCGGGAGTTTACAACGAAACCTAACGTCATTCTGATTATAGTAGATGATCAGGGCTACGGCGACCTGAGTTGCTACCCGCATTT
>DATCYD010000008.1:0-7758 GCA_036570465.1 Anseongella sp. | reverse complement strand
ATTACAGAAATGGAGATACTGATAAAAAAAAGCAGTTTGCTTATCCTGGTTTGTAACTTATTGATATCCTGTCAACCAAAAAAAACTCCTGAAGAACAGCACATTGCTGACTCCCTGGCCATTCGTGAAAAATTTGATGAGTCGCCCGTTCTCAGCCCGGAAGAATCACTGGAACATTTCCAGCTGGAAGAAGGCTTTGAAATAAAACTGGTCGCTGCTGAGCCGCTGGTGCACACGCCGGTAGCGATGACATTTGATGAACGGGGCCGTATCTGGGTGGTGGAAATGAGTAATTACATGCCGGACACGGCTGGAACAGGAGAAGATATGCCTTCAGGAAAGATTGTTATTCTGGAAGATTTCGACGGTGATGGCCGGATGGACAAACGTTCGGTGTTTATGGATTCACTGGTGCTTCCCAGGGCTATTTGCCTGATTGACGGAGGGGTATTGGTTGCCGAACCTCCCAATTTGTGGTATGTAGAAAACAACAACGGCGTGGCCGGAAATAAAACGCTCGTAGATCCGGAATACGCTGTAGGCGGAAACGTGGAGCATCAACCAAACGGATTATTCCGGGCGCTTGACAATTGGATTTACAATGCAAAGTCTGACCACCGCTATCGGAAAACCGAAGACGGCTGGCTGAAAGAACCCACCGTTTTCAGAGGGCAATGGGGTATTTCCCAGGATGACCAGGGGCGGTTGTTTTACAATCATAATTCGACAAACCTGCTGGGCGATTATTTCCCACCGCGCTTTGGCGCTCAAAACCCTTCTCAGGAAAACGTAGCCGGCTACAACCAGCGGATTGTTTCCAGCAACCGGGTGTATCCCATCCGGCCGAACACGGGTATCAACCGGGGTTACCGGAATAGCATGTTAACTGATAGCCTCCGGTTGACAAACTTTACTGCCGCCAGCGGACCGGTCATTTACCGGGGCAACCTGTTTGGCCCTGACTACAAGGGAAACGCCTTTGTGCCCGAGCCGTCAGCAAACCTGGTAAAGCGGGACATTATTGATTACAAGGTGAACCATGTTTCGGGCAAGCTCGCCTACGAAAACAAAGAATTTCTGGCCAGCACCGATGAACGCTTCCGTCCGGTTAGTGCTTATAATGGCCCTGACGGTGCGCTGTACCTGGTGGATATGTACCGGGGCATTATCCAGCATGTGACTTACTTAACCGATTACCTGAAGAATGAAATCAGGATGAGGGAACTGAGTGATCCCCTGAACCTGGGACGCATCTACAAGATCGTCCCCAAAGACGCCGCTTCCGGTGACTCAGGACCAAAACTAATGGCATTTCCTTCAGAAAGCGATGCACTCATCGGCCTGCTGGACCACCCCAATGGCTGGGTACGCGATAAAGCGCAACAATTGCTCGTGGACCAGGCCCGCCCCGAAAGCATTCCGCTGCTGCGCGAAAAACTCGCTTCCGGGGTTAATCACCTCAGGGACAATACGGCCGAAACCAGCTCTGTTACTGCCCTTGGCCTCATACATACGCTCTGGACCCTGGAAGGCCTCAACGCCCTGAAGTGGGATGATCTGAAACCACTATTGGAAAGTACCGACCAGACCCTGATAGCGCAGGCGCTGACGGCGATCCCGTCCGTGGTTACCCGCTGGAACCATGACGCCATCCTGGAGGCAGTGAAACCCCTGGCTGCCAACGAGAGACTGGCGCCTTATGTGGGATACCTGTTGTCGTCCATCCGTCCCTTTTCCCCTGCTAAAACAAATCGTTTCCTGCTGGAACTTGCTCAGCAATACGCCGGAGATAAATATGTGGCCGACGCGGTCATCAGCAACCTGGATGGAAGGGAAGCACGCTTTATGAAGCAGCTGAACCAATGGAACGAGGATACCACCCTGGTCATTAAAGAACGCCTGAAAGAAGTATTGAATGATATCCGGGAAAAGGAACAGGCCCGCCTGAAAAAGGAGTTATTGAAAGAACTTTCCAAAGGGCAATCGCTTTTCAAAAATATTTGCCAGGCCTGCCACGGGCCCGATGGCAAGGGCATACAATCGATGGCCCCTCCCCTGAACCGTTCCGAATGGGTAACGGGCGACAAACACCGTCTGACAGCCATTGTCTTGTTTGGCCTGACAGGCCCTGTAGAGGTGCATGGACATGTGTACGACCAGGACGATATCACTGGCGAAATGCCCGGTATTGGCAATAACGATGCACTTTCGGACGATGACGTGGCACAGATACTCAGCTTTGTCCGAAATGCCTGGAACAACAATGCCGGGTTGGTAACAGCCGAAGATGTAGCCCATGTGCGGGAAACCCTGAAAGACCGGAAGGGTGCTTTCACCGCCGAGGAAGTGAAGCAACTTTCATTCTGAACCGGGGTCTGAACGTGGGGTTGGCTGATCGCAGCAGCGGCTGCGAGAGGTTAATCCGAACGGCGGTGGCGAGGATGGTTGACGGCATACTGAAATGCTTCCCGGAAAGCGGCAATAACCGTGTGGATATTTACTTCTTCGCGGATGATCTTCAGGGAATTTTCACCAAAGTGCTCAACACGGGAGGGATCATCCAGAAAGAAGGCGATCTTGCTCGCCAGGCCGGCCGCATTTCCGCCTTCAAAATATTTCCCATTCACATCCTCACGAACCAGACGCTTCTCAGTCCCATCGGCTTCAGAGCAAATAACTGGCTTTCCGAAACACATGGCATCGTTTATCGATAACCCGCCCATTCCTGCCAGGACATACACAGCGGAAGCGTGCAGATACCGCCCCAGCTGTTCTTCTTCATATACACCACCTGTGAATGTTACTTTATCTCCCAGGCCCAGGCTTTCGGTTTGTTGCTTCAGCTGATCCTCTTCAGGACCATATCCTACCACAAGCAGCTGAATGCCGGGATAATCCGCTTCCAGCAATTTCACTGCCTCTAACAGCAGATCTACCCGCTTCCATTTCACCAGCCTTCCCACATGGATCAGTCGCTGTGGATTTGGCGGAAGAAGGGGCGACATTTGTTTAACCTTTTCAAAACTGGCCAGCAAGCGGTCGGTATCGGGTGAATTGGCGGTAATAAAAATACGTTCGCGGGGTATGCCATAGGTAGCCATTAGTTCAAAAGCACTATCGGCATAAAAAATAAGCGCATCCGCCATGTGCAGGTAACGCTTTCTGATCCTGGTAAGTAATAGCTGCGCCGTGTAGCCGATGATCCCCTTCTTGATGCCCTTCTCTCCGGCTTCATTCCGTACCTGCTGTTTGCGGAAATATTCACCCGTTTTGCCATATGGAGGCATGTTGAAAGGAATATCGCGGTAAATAAAACGAATGTTGTTCTTTCGAAGTAATCGCGGAAGCCCGGGATTAAAGTAAAACTGCAGCACATAAGGCCAACCCGCAATTACGATATCCGGCCGTTCACGGAGCAAGAGTTCTTCCAGTCCACCAAGAGAGGATTTTCCGTACCAGGCACGATGCTCGGGCAGTTCGAACCGCCGGAATCCGGCTTCTTCCCGGTTTTCCTGCACGGCCGCCCCCATTAAAGTTCCACTCGAAATCGGAATGGCCAGCATCACCCCGATGTCTTCAGTCTCATCCATGCGTTCCAGCAGCAAACGGAAATAATGCGGCAGTCCGCCCAGCAGGAACAATGCCTTTATCTTTTTTTCCATCCGATCTTCTTTAGAACCTCATAAAATTGCTGATTCACATCCTCAGACACACCGGTTACCAGCACCGGTATGGCAAATACAATCGTTGTAAGAATGCTTCGCAGCGACAGATCCACCAGAACGTGCCCCAGATCCGGCAGATATTTTCCGGCCAGAAAAGCAATTGCCGCAAACACCAGAATCAGGAAATGCTTCCCGGAGAAGGGCTGCAGGCCGTATTCCTTCCTCAGAAACCACCAGGTGCTTAAATTATAGCCCAGCATGGTCAGAAAATAAACAAAAGTAGCCCCCATTCCCCCATATTGGGGTACGAGCAGAAAATTAAGCCCTACGCAAAACAGGCAGGCCACAAACACCAGGTAAGTGCCTACCCGGTAGCGGGGCGAAATGGCAATGATATGCGCGTTGAGCCCACCGGTAATGTCCACCAGTTGTCCCAGGCCCAGGAAATAAAACAGGGAGAAATAGGGAAAATAGTCAGCGTTGCTCATCAGGCTGAAAAGGTTGTCGCGGTTCACAATGATGCCCACAAACAACAGCGAACCCATTAGCAGCTGTACGACTGAAGTTTTCCGGTAAATTTCGTCAATTTTCCCCAGGTCGTTCCGTTCCCAGGCATCTGCCACGATCTGATACGTGACCTTATTCATCGCGTTGCGCGGAATGCCAATGGCTGCCGACATGTTGGAATAAAGATAATATCCGCCTAAAACCGCCGGAAGGGCGTAATGGCTGAGGATATTCAGATCGATCTTCTGAATCAGCACCCAGGGTGTGCCAGCCAGCATGGTATAAAACCCGTAGCGCAGGAATTCCCTTTTCTGCTCACGGGTTACCTTCATGATCCCGGTCCATTTAAATTCTCCCGAGGTCACCAGTTGCAGCAGCAGAAACAAGCAGATAAGCCCATAAATTACAATGTAGTAAATGAGAAAGCTGCTGAAATTCATATAGCCGAAAAGCACCAGCAGCAGACCGGCAGCGGAAGCTAACTTTAAAAAGAATTCCCTCAGAAAAGTAGCAAAGATTGTTTTATAAGTCGCCCGGGCCAGTACTTCGAAAACGCTAAACCACAAAATGAAGAAGGCCATCGGAAGCACCAGATAAAAATACCGGGCGAGATCCGGGGAACCCTTTACATAAAACTCCAGCAAGGGATCACGCAGCGAAACATATAACAGGGAAAAGACGGCAAACACGATCAGCGCCGCCACAGCAGCCAGCGGAACAAATCCCTTGTGCTTTTTATCATCGCTGCGAAACCATGGGAAAAATCGTCCAATAAGACTGGTAATACCGGAGGTGGGAAGCTGGGCAAAGGTAAGGCTGATGCTTAGAAAAACGCCATAAAGGCCCGCTTCCCCAATATCGAAGGCACGAGGGATCAGGAGAATGGTATTCACATAACCCATAGCCAAACCGGCATAGATCATGATTGAATTGTAGAACCCCTGTCGCTTAACGATGCCCATTTAAACGGTCTTTATGGCCATTCTTCCGCTGTAATCAGTGCGGCAAAGCAGCAATGAAAGTCCTTTCTCCCGAATGTATTCATCCACAGCCTTTCGGGCGCCCTGCCAGTGACCATAATCATCGATCAGCAGCACACCTCCCTGTTGCAGCCGAGGATATAAATGTTCCAGCTCATGAAGCGTTGATTCATACCAATCCGTATCCAGCCGCAGGATCGCTATCTTATCGGGAATGGTACCCGGAATGGTATTTTCTACTTTGCCCTTTACAAAATGGATCCGCTCCCCGGGATAACCCGTGGACCATACGTTCTGTTGCACATCTTCCAGAGAAGCGTAACACCAGACCGAACGGGGATCATGCTTATCGCTGCTATCAAGCATATCAGCAGCGTGGTCTCCAAACCAAACCTTGTCTTCCCGGCCAGGTGCCGACATGCCTTCAAAAGTATCAAACAGGTAGATATCCCGCGAAGTATCCTGTGCATCGAGCAACGTATGCAGCATGGCCATGGTACTCCCCCCCCGCCAGACACCACACTCCACAATGGCACCCTCAATTCCCTGCCTGGTGATGTGCCGGACCGCTTCATGATTGGCAAACAGCCTCTCCGGAAGGGTCATGGTATAGGGCCCAACCTTTTCAATAATGGAGCGCAATTCAGGGCTGAAATCCGAAGGCAGCTCCCCCGGAGGATTATTCTTATCAAATTTAACAATGTGGTACCCGTAGCGGTTCAGGAAGCGCTGGATCATTTTCTTCATAAAAGCAAAAATAACGATTTAAGGGATAGCAAGGTACCCAAAGAAGAAGCCCTGTTCAGGGTCAGGCACGCGATTCAGGCCGGTAGCTTTGGCGAATCACCTTCCAGAGCTGCCCGATGCGTTTATCAAACGAATAATGTTCCTCCATGTGCCCGCGTGCCGCGCGTCCCAGGGATGCCGCCAGGGAAGGGTCTTCCGCCAGACGCAACATGCAGGCGGCCATTCCATCCACATCATGCTCTTCCACCAGGAATCCTGTTTCTTCATGCCGGACAGCTTCCTTGATACCAGCGTGGCGGGTGCTGACAACAGGCAAGCCAGCCGCCGAAGCTTCCAGGATACTGTTGGGTGTCCCTTCGGAATCCCCTGCCGCCGCGGTCACCGAGTGTTGCACAAATGCGCGGGTATGTTTCATCCGTTCATACACCTGTTCATGAGTAAGGACGCCCGCAAAATCGATCGCCTTCTCAAGGTTCAGTCTTGCCGCCAGTTCTTTGGTTTGTTGCCACAACGGACCTATCCCAGCCATGGTCAGCCGGGCATCCGGATAGCGTCTATGCACCCGCGCGAAGGCTTCTACCGTATGGTGAGGCGCCTTTTTTTCTGCAAAACGCGCTACCGAGAGGAACTGTAGCGGAGAAACACCCACATCAACCGGTAAAAAAAGCCCCAGGTCCACGCCGTAGGGATTATAATTAATTTTTTCAGGAGGACAACCCAGCGCCTCCAGCGACCGGCACATATCCCTGGACACACCTATCACGGCCGATGCATATCCATACGATTCTTTATAAAGCTCGCCGTATTCTTCCAGCACCGGACGATCATGAGCGTCGAACCCATGGTAATGGATCACCAGCGGAACACCGGCATCACGGCAGGCAGGAGTTGCCAAAGCCCCCGTTGGCCCGTATTCTGCCAGGACCACATCCACATTTTGTTCACGCAAATAACGGGTAAAGGCCCGCGTACGCACAGGAATGTCCTTCCTTCGAAGTACCCGCTTTTGGAATAAATAGAGACCAAGCCTCAACTTACTGCGGATAAGGAACCGCCCGTCATGCCCGTACAAAGGAAAGAAGCCCCCGTAAACCACCTTCTTATTCCCCGGCAAGCGCTTAATATGAGCCTCCACGAAAGGTTCCGAATAGTTTACCTTATTCGGCTTGATAATGCAAAGCGTTAATTCAGATTCGATTGCCTGCATCAGTTCTTTTTACGTGCCACAATCATATAAAGGGAAGCATCCCGATCTTTCTGCGCCTGGGAATTGAGCTTGTCGGCACCGCGAATAATCGTTTGCATCACCAGCGCCCAGGCTTTCTTAACCGGCGGCGGAAATTTGTTTCCAACACCATCCTGAAACAACTGTAGCCCACTGGATATCAACCCCATTATGCCAGTAAATTCAACAATCTCAAAACCCGAAGCCTCCATCGTTTTCCTCAGTCCGGCACTGGTCCACCGCCAATAGTCATTCGGAGTAGGATGATAAAACCAGTACCCATGTGTACTCAACAACAAAACCCCATCCGGTTTCATCAACCGGCGCGCTTCCTCCAGATACCCTTGCGGCGAATCCACATGTTCCAGCACCTGATTCGAGAGAACAATATCTGCATACTCCCCCGGAAGGCTGGTTTTACTATCGAAATCGATATGATGCTCCGCCCTGGGATTCATTTCCAGATCCACACCCAGATAACGCCCTACCTTCGGCTCAATCACCTCCCTGTAAGGCATATCCCCGCAACCAAAATCAAGCAGCAAACTGTCCTTCTTTTTTGTGTTATATTTCTCCAGCAATTGCAACGTATGCTTCTTCAATTCCCGCAAATGCAAGTATCTGGTCGAAAATA
>DATCYD010000007.1:0-11012 GCA_036570465.1 Anseongella sp. | reverse complement strand
TGGGGCCACTTTTACTACCAAATCGGATAGCGAGATAGCGTTGCCCTTGTTTGAGCGTTATGGACTTGATTTTGTTTCGCATCTGCGCGGGGAGTTTGCTTTTGCGCTGTATGATGGGCATGAAGACCGGCTTTTGCTGATTCGGGATCGGTTTGGTGTAAAACCGCTATTTTATCATGTGGGGCCGGATACGGTGTACTGGGGATCGGAGATTAAATCGCTGTTTGCTCATCCGGAGGTGCCGCGGGAGTTTTCCACTGAAGGGGTATTGCATCAGCTGATGCACACGATGGTGCCGGGATCCAGCGCATATAAGGGGATTCATGCGTTGAAACCTGGTCACATGCTGGTAGTCAGCCGGCGGGGGCAGGGTTTTGACATCCGGGACCAAAAATACTGGGACATGGACTTTCCGGAGGATGAGGCCAGGAATAATGATCTTTCTGCGGAATATCATATTGAACGAACCAGGGAAACACTTACAGATGCGGTACAGCAACGCCTGGAGGCGGATGTGCCGGTTGGGTGTTATTTGTCTGGCGGGATCGATAGTTGTTCCATGCTGGGGATGGCCGCTGCCATGCAGCAGTCTCCGGTGAAAGCGTTTACGATCAGTTTCGATAATAAAGATTATGATGAGGCGCATATTGCCCGTGAGATGGCTGATAAGGTGAATGCTGATCAGGAGCAGATCAGTTTGTCGGCGCCTGAATTGTACGGGGATAATTATGTGAAGACGCTTTGGCATTCGGAACGCACTTTTTACAATACATTGGGAGTAGCCAAATACTGTATGAGTCACCGGGTGAATGAATGTGGATACCGGGTAGTGGTCACCGGAGAAGGATCAGACGAACTTTTTGGAGGGTATCCTTCCTTTAAGCGGGATATGCTCCGGCATGGCCTGAAAGAAGGGCATGATCCGGAACAGGTGGCTTCTTATCATAAGTTAATGGAGGAAACCAATAAATTGTTCCGGGGGGCTATTCTTTCTGAAGAGACCGTTTCTCATCCGGAAATGGACCGGGTGATCGGGTTTACTCCTTCGTGGATACAGCCTTGGATGCAGACGCTGGAAATTGCGCGGCCTTTGCTGCACGATGATCTGCTGGCGGAATTGAAGGGGTATGATCCGGTGGAAGCGATTGCGGGTTCTTTTGATGCCGGCCAGCTGGAAGGGCGTCATGCGTTGGATAAGGCGCAATACACCTGGAGCAAGACCATGCTGGAGTGCCAGATCCTCAACTGGGGGGGAGACCGGGTGGATATGGCAAATTCCATGGAATCGCGACCGGCTTTCCTTGATCATCATGTGGCGGCCATGGCTGTGCAAATTCCTCCTCATTACCGCATTCATGGGAATACTGAAAAATGGGTGCTTCGCGAGGCCATGCAGCATATTCTTCCTCCCGTGTTATACAAGCGGGAAAAATTTGCCTTTATGGCGCCTCCCAGTCATACAGATCAGAAAAAGCAAAGGGCTCTTGCGGAGCTGACAAATACATACATGGATCCCGGTTCGATTCGTGATGCCGGCTTGTTTGATCCGGGCCGGCTTCAGGCGTTTCTGGAAGGTTACCGACGTGATACTGATCCGGTTTCACTTACCAGGAAGGATGCGCTGATGAATCATTTGCTGGGGCTTCATATTTTGTGGCATCAGTTTATTAAGTGATGGCCGCCTTATCATAAGGCCAGAATGTCTTTAACTATTTCGCCTCGTACATCGGTGAGGCGGAAACGCCTTCCCTGGAATTTATAGGTGAGCTGCTCGTGGTCAACGCCCATGAGATACATCAGGGTTGCCTGGAAATCATGTACATGTACGGGGTCCCGGATGATATTGTAGCTAAAATCATCGGTTTCGCCGTAACTCATCCCGGCTTTGACGCCAGCGCCGGCCATCCACATGGTGAAACAACGTGGGTGGTGATCACGGCCGTAATTTGTGGCAGTTAACTGGCCTTGTGAATAAACAGTGCGCCCGAATTCACCGCCCCAGACGATTAAGGTGTCTTCCAGCATGCCTCGCCGCTTCAGATCGGTGACCAGTGCGGCAGTGGCCTGATCAGTATCCTTACATTGCCGGGCGATTGCCTGGGGCAGGTTGCCGTGTTGATCCCAACCCTGGTGATATAACTGGACAAATTTCACATCCTTTTCCAATAGTTTGCGGGCCAGGAGGCAGTTAGCGGCGTAAGTGCCGGGCGTGCGGCTGTCGGGGCCATACAGATCAAATACTTCGTTGGTTTCATTACTCAGGTCCATCACTTCCGGGACAGAGGTCTGCATCCGAAAGGCCATTTCGTACTGGGCAATCCGGTTCTCAATTTCCGGGTCGCCATATACACTGTCCTGCAGCCGGTTTAGTTTTGCCAGGTAGGCTAGCATTTCCTTCCGGTCGGTGCCTTCGTAGCCTTCAGGATTATTAAGAAATAGTACGGGGTCTTTCCCTGAACGGAACTGTACGCCCTGATGCCGGGTTGGAAGAAAGCCGTTGCCCCACAAGCGCGCGTAAAGGGGTTGATCCTTGACGGCGTTTTGGGACACCAGGACAATGAATGTGGGCAGGTTTTGATTGTCGGAACCCAGGCCGTAGCTGACCCAGGAACCAATGGAGGGACGTCCTGGCAACTGGTCGCCGGTTTGGAAAAAGGTAATGGCGGGGTCGTGATTGATCGCCTCGGTATGCAATGATTTAACGATGCAAAGTTCGTCCACTACCCGGGCGGTATGAGGCAGGAGTTCGCTGACCCAGGTGCCGGTTTTGCCATGTTGCTGAAATTTATAGATGGATGGTACCATGGGCAGGCTGCTCTGACTGGCACTCATTCCGGTAAGCCGCTGGCCGTTTCTCACCGAGTCAGGAAGGTCTTGACCGGCCAGGTTTACCAATTTCGGTTTGTAATCGAACGTTTCAAATTGGGAAGGTCCGCCGGCCATAAAGAGATAAACAATCCGTTTTGCCTTTGGAATGAAATGGGGAATTCTTCGCAGCATTTCAGCCTCGGGCGAAAGCGTATTTCCCGGATTCGCCCTGGCTCCGGAAAACATTTTTGCTCCGAGCAGGGAGCCCATGGCCACAGAACCAAGCCCAAGAGAGGTCTTGACCAGGAAATTTCGCCGGTCCAGCTTTTTATTCAGATCGTCGAATCCGGGAGCATGTATTCTGAAATCGTCTTCGTGGTGATGACTCATGACTT
Organism: Anseongella sp.; assembly: GCA_036570465.1. Lineage (GTDB taxonomy): Bacteria > Bacteroidota > Bacteroidia > Sphingobacteriales > Sphingobacteriaceae > Anseongella. Next base: position 7,809 of record DATCYD010000007.1, on the reverse strand, counting down.
ACCTTTTTGTTAAACTAGCATCTGCATTCAGAATGGTGCTTGCCACTACCGCTCCAGCAGCGATCAGTTCCTGATCCAGGCTATTATCAGGGTTGTACTGGCCTGCCTGCAGCCAGCCTTCACTCTTGTGGGGATGTTCTCTGAATTTCTCAAATTCTTTCCGGAATAGTTCTTCCAGGAGAGAGAGCTCATCTTCCGATGGTCGCCTGCCGGTGAGTTTACGAAATACGTTCGTAATGGCGTGGTCCCGGTCGGGGTCCCGGGCAATATCTTCTCCCAATACGTTGGCGGCTTCCAGAAAGGTAGGGTCGTTTAGCATGACCAGCGCTTGCAGAGGGGTATTGGTTTCCTGCCTTCTGATCACGCAGGCGGTTCGCGAAGGAGCGTCAAAAGAGGCAAGCGTAGGATTGGGGACTGTCCGTTTGACCAGCACATAAACACTTCTCCGGTACACGGCCTGTCCGGTGTCCGGGACGTAATGGCTGCTGTTGATTGCCCAGAGGCCCTCAGGCTGATAGGGTTTTATGCTTTTACCACCAATTTTCAGGTTGATCAGGCCGCTCGCTGCCAAGGCGTTGTCCCGGATCATTTCTGCCGTCATTCTTCCGGACGGTCCCCGGGCCAGCCAGCGATTTTCGGGGTCTGTTTCCCGCAATTCTGAAGGAGCCCGTGAATCCTGCCGGTAACTGGCCGACATCACAATCACTTTTAACAGATTTTTGACATCCCAGCCGGATTCTCTGAAACTTACAGCCAGCCAGTCGAGTAGTTGGGGGTGACTGGGCAATGTCCCCTGGTTTCCAAAATCCTGTGATGTTTTTACCAGTCCCAGACCGAAAAGTTGCTGCCAGTAGCGGTTCACGGCTACCCTGGCGGTTAAGGGATGGTCCTCGTGTGTAAGCCATTTCGCCAGTCCGTAGCGATTTCGGGGCAGGTTTTCAGGGAATGGAAGGATGGATTCAGGCGTATTTGGAAAGACTTCTTCGCCAGGTGCATCATATACGCCGCGTTGAAGTACAAATGTCTTCTTCGGCCGGGTCATTTCCTGCATGACCATCAGTTCCCTGATTCCTTCGGAAGAATCCGAAAGCGCAATGCGGCTTTGTTTTAGTTCCAAAGAAACCTTTTTTATTTCGGGGGAGACGGCCGAGAAATAATAGTGCTTTAAAATCGCCTGCTCCTCCTGACTCAGTTCTTTCATCCCTTTTACGGCGATGGATGCCCAGGACGCACTGCCTGCCAGCACTTGCATTTCAAAAGGGGTTAATTCCCGTTCATAGACGGCAATGCCGCTGACCAGGCCGTTGGTAAAGCCTTGCCCACGTTCCCATGCGCCGATTTGCAGGCCTGGTTCGACCGGTGATCTGAAAAGAATATCCTTGGTTAGCTGATCAACGGTCACGTCCGTTTGCATTTCGATCCCGTTGAGGTAAAGGTGGAGCCCGTCTGCCTTTGATGAGCCATCGTAGCTCATTGCCAGGTGCAGCCAGGTTTCTTTTGGAACGGTATCTCTGCTAACCCTTGTTATGGCATTGGCCGGGGCAGTATGAGCCAGGCTCAACTCCAGTTTTCCGTCCCGGAGATAAAGATGGTATCCGCGAAAATTGTACAGTCTTTCTGCAATACCTTTATGGAAAATAACCCCTTCGTTCAGTCCGGCCGGGACATATACCCATAGGCCAATGCTGAAGGGGTCGGCCTTTCTGAAAATTCCGGTTGGGTTCAGGTCAAGCCATACATCCCCGTTCAATACGAGGGCCTGTCCGCCTCCCTCACGGATTTTAAAGACCGGTTCCCCTCCCGGTTTTCCGCCTTCTCGTTTCATGCTCCCGCTTTGCTGGCGGTTAAGGCGATTTAGCAGCGTGCCATTCTCAAATGAATAATAAGCCTGAAGTCCACGCTGAGGCAGCTTTTCCCGGGCAAGTTGCTGGTAGTTTCCTTCACGGAGCCAGGCCCTGAATCCGGATGCGTGATTTAGTGCCAACTGGCGGATCTCTTCTTCCTGGTCGTTGATCTTCGCTTTAATATATTCAATGAACTTTTCCTGCTCCCCGGTGGGTAACAGAAGGGTAGGAACGGGAAGTGCACCATTCCAGGAAATTTGGCCGGCTTCATTCACATTATTGAAGAAGCTGAAGATCTCGTAATAGTTCTTTTGTGTAATCGGGTCGTATTTATGGTCATGACATTTGGCGCAGCTTAGTGTGATGCCCAGGAAGGCATCGCCGAAGGTATTGGTCCGGTCCGCCACATATTCAGTTTGGAACTCCTTTTCAACGATCCCACCTTCCATGTTTTGTTGATGATTCCGGTTAAAGGCGGTAGCAATGATCATTTCTTTGGTGGGATGGGGCATCAGATCGCCGGCCAGCTGCCAGTGAATGAATTGATCATAGGGCATATTCCTGTTAAATGCCTTGATGACCCAATCCCGATAGGGAGACATGTCTCGTACCCGGTCAACTGTGTAACCATGAGAATCGGCGAAACGAGCCAGATCCAGCCAGGAAGCGGCCATTTTTTCACCAAAATGCGGTGAGCTAAGCAGACGATCTACTTGTTTTTCATACGCCTCCGGTGATTCATCTTTCAGGAAAGCGTCTGTTTCCTGCAGGGTCGGTGGCAGCCCTGTCAGATCCAGGCTGAGGCGCCTGAGTAAGATCTCCTTTTCAGCTTCTTGCGAATGAGAAAGTCCTTTTTCTTCCAGTTTGTGCAATACAAAATGATCAATGGGATTCCGGGGCCATTCATCGTCCTTTACGCGGGGGATTTTTGCTTTAACCGGTTTTTCAAAGGCCCAGTGTGGCTTGTATTCTGCTCCTTCCTTAATCCATTTTAATAAAACGGCTTTTTCTTGCGCGTTGAGGCTCAGATGTGATTCGGGAGTCGGCATCTGGTAATCCGGGTCGGTGGAAATGATCCGGTGAAAAACCTCACTGGTCCTCCAGTTTCCGGGATCGATGGCCACCTTGCCCGGGTTTTCCGGCAAGGTAGCAAATGCCGCTTCAGGGAAATCAAGTCGAAGTCCGGCTTCACGGTTGTCCGGGTCAGGTCCGTGGCAGACGAAACACTTGTCGGACAATACCGGCTTGACATCGTAATTGTAATCTACCCGGGAAGGTAATTGTTCATAGGCCAGGGCAACATCAGGCGGCAGGGTTGCATCACAGGAACAAAGAGCTGCCAGGCCGGCGTAGATCCATGCGGTGAAACCAGGTGCTGTGTGAGTATCCCTGTTGCCCATCTAACGGTCATCTTGTTGTAAAAAGTGCTGGTAAAGGCTGTTATACATTTCGTACAGAAAATCATTGATCACATCCCCATGTGAAAACCCTGTAGCGCAACCATTGGTAATGACAACAATGCCGGATTTTTCTTCCGGTTGAAAATACATGGCGCTGTACAGACCATAGGCAATGCCCTCGTGTCCGATAAATCTTTCCCCTGAAATCAGGTTATCCAGTGTTCTCAGCGACATCCCGTAACCGGATTCCTTACTCCTGATACGTTGCATGGACCGGCTGCTTTTTTTCGATATGATGCGCACGCCATTCGCCTTTCCGTAATTCATGTGCATGATCATGTATTGGGCCAGGTCTTCAGCTGACATCTTCATGCCACCGGTTGGCGAGAAAACAGGGGTACTGTACCCCATCTGGTAATCTTTCAGTGCTTCGGCACGAGACCGGTAAGCAGCAGGAGAGGGATTGAACTGCCTGGCTTTGCCGTCATAGGCGTACAGAGTAACAAACCGGGTACTATCCAGGTCATCCACATTATAGCCGCCATAAAGATCCAGTGGTTTCAGGATATGTTTTTCGACATAATGGTCCAGACGTTCTCCGGAATACTTCTCCAGGATAGCGCCGGCGAGGTTGAAATTCAGGTTGCAGTATTGGTAATCCGCTCCAGGAGCATAGTTGTTGTAAGCTTTTTTCCAATTGGGGTCTTTTTGCGGGTTGAGTGCGTCAAGTGTGAAATAGCCATTTTTATCGCTGATTCCTGACCGGTGGGAAAGCACCATTTCCAGCGTGATCACAGCGTTTGGAAAGTGAGGGTTGCGTACCGGAAAACCGATTAACCGCCCTACATCGTCATTCAGGGAAAGCCGGCCTTTTTCAATCAGCTGCATGATGCCTGTTGTGGTAAACGATTTGGAAATAGAAGCGATGCGAAAAATATCGGTGGGTTCCAGTGGTTCCTGAGTGGCTGCGTTTTTCCATCCGAAGGATTTGCTATATACCAGCTTGTTGTCACGGACCACTGCCACGGAGGCTCCAACAGCCTGAAACCTGGCCATGATACTGTCGATTTCAGCTTCCGCCGAAGCGGTTGTTCCCACCGTCCGGGCATTGGACATTCCAGAAGCTGTGCTGTTTGATTGTGCAAGACCTGCCTGACCGGCAAGGAAGCACGCCAGGGTCACGCAGAAGTTCGTGAGAAGTCGTTTTAACATCATCTTGCACGTAATTTACAGACAAGTATGACAATATACAACTAAAACGCAGGGTCGATCATCGTCAGCGGTACCCGGATAGCCCTGGGCCGATAGGTAATATCCGGGTCCATTCGGTTTCCGGTACAGGTTTCCGGGATGCCACATCCCTGCTTGTACCCGTTGATCGAATAAATGATCAGCATCTCATTCCGGTCGTTGATATTGGCTGATGAAGGCCAGCCTCCATAAAAGGTAGGTACAGCGCCATGATACCGTTCGTTGATAGTGAACACCGGTTTTTCAGGTGTCCACGGGCCAACCGGAGAATCGCTGGTGCTCACCCATACTTTCCGTGCTTCTTCTTCAGGTACGCAAGGATACCAGAAAGAGGTGTTTCTGACGCCGGTACGAACATATTTGTTTCCAATCCTGCAGACGTGGGCGGCAATGCCCTGATGAATGATGGCCGCATCGGTTGCACGGGTGCTTGTCCAATCGTTACCATTCCAGAAATGCCAGGTTCCGCTATCGATGGAATCGGCAGGAAAGCGGGCTACATACATGTTTTGCATGTAAATGGGCAGGTCTTTTCCGCCTTTAAAGCCGAAAACATAGACATAGCCGTCATCTCCTTTTGCGAATCCTCCTGCAAAATCGATGGTATCAACGTTCTGGATCTGATGGTAGGTGATGGTGGCCGGATCAAGCGTTTGAATGTCCAACTTTCCCAGTGCGGGTGGTCCGTTATAGCTCCATGTTCCGCCTTCGCCCTGCCGGAAATGTGCAAGAAGATTATAGACATACCCGTTTACTTCAATAAAGGGGCTGGGCCAGTTGAAGCTTCCCGGAATATCCGGATGGCTTCGATAGGTATAGGGGCCGAGGGGGCTTTTAAGGGTAGCTGTGTTTGGCGGTTCAGGGTTGAAGTTGTGTTCCGTCATTTGTACCCGGACCAGATTGCGTGTATTAAATAAGCAGATGACAGTGCTGTCCTTGTAATCATTATAATGACTGTCACCGAAAGACCACAGGATTTTTCCATTGGATAGTTTAAGAGAGGCCCCTCCGTCGCCGGCTATCCAACCGGTGGTTGACCTGAACCAATTGGTGACTTCTTTATCGAGGTAGGAGGTGGGCTGGAACATAAAGTATTTGCCTTCAGGGGAGGATTTCCTGTTGAGGATCAGTGTGGCACCAGCAGCGATGGAGTTATCCTTGATGCAAACAAAATAACTGGTGTCTGCACTGCTCCGTATATGGTGGACGCCAAAGCCGCCCTGCCATTGTATTTTCCAACGTTGCCCGGACGAGGAGGGCTTATAAGTGGAAGTGATCAGTTGCATGCCAGGCCGTGGAGATTCGTCTGGAATGGCCAGTGCCTGTCCGCTATTGGTGTTGAGGATCGTATAATCGCCGTTCCCAACATGGGTAATGATCCATTCCTGCCCGGTACCGGCCACATAGGGCCTTTGTTCTATCTGGCTTCCCTGTCTGCTTGAGGAATCAACAATGCCTGTTTTTTGGGGATCCTTAATGGTAATGCGGTTGAAGAATTGATAGGAACCGGTTGGTAGTATGGTGTCAATCGTGTTTTCCGGTGCCGGGACAGGCGCCGCCCGGGTTTTTGTTTTGATGATCCGGAGCCAGTCATCGGTTCGGAAAGGTTCGGCAGGAAGACCTGCGCTGTTTTCCAGATTGGTGACCGGAAAATTTGTAAATGCGTATCTCAGAGCTAATGCGGGTTGCTTGAAACCCGGAGGCGGGGCCACTTCAACGGTGTTTTCCCGGATGGTAGCGCTGGCCTGTACGAAAACGCTGTCCTTGCCGGCCAGGAAGAAATGTTGGTTTAACAGGGCGCCTTTAGCTGTCCTGAGCCCCACGGCAGTACCTGGTTTGAAATGGACGATCCATTTGTTGCCGCTGACGGTAACATGCGAGAATTGGGGTCCCAGGTATGGGGTATCCTTTCCATAAGTATGATGAAGGGCAAGCCCTGACAATCGTTCACCAACCAGCCTTTTGGCTCTCCAGTGAATATTGATAATTTCATCCACATCCATGGTTACGGCCATTTCTGTATGGGGCAGAAGCTTGCGAACGGCTGCCTGGGTTTCCCTGAAAAAGGCATAATCATTCGATTTCGGGCTGTCCCCCCAAGGGTCGGTCTGGAAATAGGAAGCTGCGTATGGAGTCATCTGGACATAATAAAAGGGCAGGTTGTCCTGGTTTGGGTTGCCCTGGTTGAAAATGCGGCGCCAGTCTGTGACCATATCGGCCTGGAGCCGGGCATAACTCATGTAAGGATCATGGCGGTTGCCTTCGCCCTGATCCCAGATAAACCCTTTTATAGATAATTTTCTCAGTGGATAGATCATTCCATTGTAAAGCGCAGAAGTAACCCCCCTGGGATCAGGCGCATTCGCATAAAACGGATGTTTCTTAATTTCCTGAGCGCTTGTCCATTCCTCACAGTTTGTTGCCGCCAATCCTGAAACTACCAGGCCTATGGGGACTTGGAGGGCAGTGTGAAGCTTCCGGCCAAAAAAATAGGACAGGGCGCTGAAATTCCGGACATGATCCGGTGTGCATGTCTTCCAAGGCGTTTCCCTGGAAATGTCTTCCATTGGTTCGCCGGAGCGCTGGTAAGGGGTGGTAAAAAGGCGAAGTGAAGGATAATTGGCCGAAGCGATCTCTCCGGCGAAATTTTCAACCCCGAACGAACCCGGCCAGGGGCCCAGGGAGTCAACCGGGAATGTCATGTTGGATTGACCGCTGCATACCCATACATCACCGATCAGAATATTTGTGAAGATAACAGGTGGATATTTCTTTGATTTGATCTCCAGGTTTTGTGGGTCTGCATTGGCGGGGGCCGCCGGAATAGCGACTTCCCATGCGCCCTCTTTATTGACTTTTCCCTTGAATGCCCCGTGTTGCCAACTGGCGGTTACGGTAATGGTATGTCCGGCAGGCCCACGGCCCCAAACTGTGAATGGTTTCCCGCGTTGAACGACCATGTTACTGCCCAAAACCTTAGCGACGGAAAATGTATCGCTGGCGGATTGGGCCTGTGTTTTCAGAAATGGGCATAGCAAAAGGAACGTGAACAGAAAAAGCAGTTTACTTTTCATAATATGAACGAAGGTGCAGTAAAAGCCTGGCCGATACTTTCTTTATGTTGACGGATTCTGTCACCATATTGGCAACACAATGTCTTATTTTTACAATTTTTTTATTGGACTTATCCGGATTTTTATCTCCTGATAACAATGCATAAATTTTAAACGCATGAAAAGTATATTTTTAAAGGTCATGCCGCTGTTGGCGATTATTCTGTTTTCCGCTTGCGGGAAAGACGAAAATCCTGAACC
>DATCYD010000006.1:0-8300 GCA_036570465.1 Anseongella sp. | reverse complement strand
GAGCGAGATCTCTTTTTGGTTTAATCCTTAAAAAAAAGAATAGAAATGTATTGCAAACAATTCATTTTGACCATTATACTGAGTGCTTTCTGCGGCCTGCTGCTGAACGCCCAACCGTACGATAAATCCGTCCATACAGATCCTGAGATTATCCGGGGATTTATGGATAAACGCTTTGGTATGTTCATTCATTGGGGGCCGGTAAGTCTGCGAGGTACCGAAATCGGGTGGTCCCGTGGTAGGGAGGTCTCCAAGGAGGATTATGATAATCTTTATAAAGAGTTTAACCCGGTATTGTTCGACGCAAATGACTGGGTAAAGGCGGCTAAAGACGCGGGGATGAAATACCTCACCATCACCGCCCGCCATCACGACGGATTTTCGTTATGGCCCAGCAAGTTTACCGAATACGATATAGCAGCCACTCCATATAAGAAGGATATTGTGGGCGCCCTGGCAAAGGCCTGTAAAAAGGCAGACATTGAATTCTGCATCTATTATTCCGTACTGGACTGGTATCATCCCGACTATCCCATTCATTCAGCTGCCGACCAGACTATCGATCCAAAGGCGGATATGGACCGTTATATAATGTTTATGAAGAATCAGCTGAAAGAACTAATCACCCGCTATGATCCATATATGCTATGGTTTGATGGCGACTGGGAAAAGCCCTGGACGAACGAAATGGGCCGGGATATCTACGCCTATCTCAAAGAACTGAAACCCGACTTGATCGTGAATAACCGCCTGAGCAATGTAGGAGGAGGAAAGAGGCGGACAGACGATAGCATGGTGGGCGACTACGACACACCCGAACAAAAAGTAGGAAAACTTGACATGAATGTACCCTGGGAGAGTTGTTTTACCCTCTCCAGCCAATGGGCCTGGAAACCGAACGACAACATAAAATCCCTGGACCAGTGCCTGGACATTCTCTCGAAAACGTCAGGAGGGAACGGCAACCTGCTCCTTAACGTAGGCCCCATGCCCGACGGGAGAATAGAAGCAAGGCAGGTCACCCGGCTGCAAGAGATCGGTCAATGGCTGAAAAACAATGGGGACGCCGTGTATAATACATTTGGCGGCCCGTATGAACCCACGGATCATTATGCGTCCACCAGAAAAGGCAACAAGATTTACCTGCATGTGCTAAACACCGATACTGCCACAATTGAACTAAAGAAGATCCCCGGACGGAAAATACAAAGCGCCGCCGTACTCGGTGGAAAGCAGGTCAACATCATCGAAAGAGATGAGCATCTGCTGGTCCAACTTCCCTCCTCCGGACAATCCGGACTCAATTATATAATAGAACTTACCCTGGATGGGGATGCTGAAAGCATTCCGGTGATCCGGTAATGTTCATATTACCGAACTTCAATATGCTGAAATGAGAAAAACATCCCCTAGAGAGTTTATCTCCAGCGGAGAGGCAGGCACGCACCCCGCTCACCGCTATGGAATGGTCACCGGTATCAAACCTGAAAAGATCGATCATTATAAGCAGCTACATGCCAACCCCTGGCCAGGCGTGCTGGAAAAAATCAAAGAATGCAATATTCGAAATTATTCTATTTTCATCCGGGAGATTGATAACAACTATTATCTATTTAGTTATTTTGAATATACCGGTGATAATTTCGAGGGCGATATGGAAAAGATGGCCGCCGATACCCTTACCCGGCGCTGGTGGAACGAAACAAGTCCTACCCAGATTCCATTGCCGGACACAGTTGCTGTGAACGGGAAATGGAGCAGCATGGAAGAAGTATTTCATCTGGAATAAGCAGGGAAAAATTGCAAAATCCCAATCGTGCACACACCGAAATCGAACGAAACACCCCACTCCGATCGTTCGCTTTTCCTCCTTCCCAGAATCCGACGGCCTGGATTCAGTTTAGGCAAATTAGCAAAGGGGGCGCCTGAATAGTAGCGAAGTTTACTTGTATTCTTGGAGAAAAGGCTATATTTACATAGTTTGTTATTACGCAAAGCAAACCTCCCTTGTTTAACTGGATGGATAAAGCGTAACCATTCGAATAATTTTTTTCTATATCTTTAGCTTTTCATGTTCTACAATAGCGGTGGAAAACAAATCTCCATATTCGGAAAAGGTATTGCTTGCAGCAATTGCAGATGACGATGAAAGTGCTTTCCGAAGAGTCTTTGATCAATACCGGAATAAAATATATTATTTCACCCGGAAATTTATAAAATCAGATGTGGTGGCTGAAGACATATTGCAGGAAATTTTTCTGAAGATATGGGTCAACCGGAAAAAGCTACCGGAAATAGAGAACTTTAAAGCATACCTGTACAAGCTCACACGCAACCATATATATAACACATTGCGTAAGCAGGCCAACGAAGAACTGTTTTTACAAACGCTACCCTCCGGTATGAATGAAACCGCAGCACCGGCAAAAACGTTTGATAATATTGCCTTGCATGAGCTGCAATACGCCTTACAAAAGGCAACTGCTGCTCTGACACCACAGCAGAAGCAGGTTTTTGAGATGAGCCGCATCGAAGGGCTTAAACATAAAGAAATTGCCCTCAAGCTAGGTGTTTCCCAGAATACGGTAAAAAAGCATATCGCCGATGCTTTGCGAACGATCCGCTTCGAAATGCAGTCCTATAATAGGTTCGTACACTTGGCCATACTGCTGTTCCTGGTGCATTTCTGAAAAAAATCCAATTCTTTCTTATCCCTTTTTGTCTTTCATGTGTCTCCTTATAAATAGAATCATCAGGAGTAAAAAAATTACTGCTTTATGCCGTTATTAACCAGGTTAAATTATTTATTCGAACAATATAGGAACAATGCTATAAGTGATACCGAAAGGCATGAACTTATGGAAATGATCAGTGCTTCTTCGCATGAACAGGCGATAAAAGAGCTGATCGCAGAGGAAATAGAAAGACTGGAACAATCAGGAGAAGCCATAGATATCCCATTAAGTAACGAACGGGCTGCAGAAATATTTACACGTATTATTCAATCAGGTGCGGAGGCTCCTGTCATTCCTCTTGTACAACCAAAACGCAAGTGGGTAGGACGTGTGGCAGCAGCTGCAGCTATCTTATTACTGGTCGGAGGCAGCAGTTATTTCTGGATACATACTGCCTGGGAAAAAAAATCCACCATTACTGCTGTTTCATCCTTTAAAAATGATGTCGCACCCGGTAGTAATAAAGCTATCCTGACGCTGGCGAATGGTTCGACGATCATATTGGACAATGTGCATAAAGGACAACTGACAAGTCAGGGAAATACAAAAGTAATGAAGATCGACAGCGGATTACTGGCTTATAAAGGTGAAAATAGCGATGTCCTTTCGAAGAGAAACGGGGAAGCAAAAAACAAAATTATATTCAATACACTAAGTACTCCAAGAGGCGGTGAATACCAATTAATATTACCTGACGGTAGTAGGGTATGGCTGAACGCTGCATCTTCCATCCGCTTCCCAACGGTTTTCACAGGGAAAGAAAGGGAGGTAGAGATTACGGGGGAGGCCTATTTCGAGATAGAAAAAAACACAAATATGCCCTTTGTCGTTAAAAAAGGGAATGTTGAAGTGCAGGTACTCGGCACGCATTTTAATGTAAAGGCCTATGATGATGAAGCCAATATAACAGTAACATTGCTGGAAGGGAGCGTAAAGGTAATAGCTGAAGATAGAGGGCTGGAAACAGTGATCATGCCCGGACAACAGGCCCGAATCAATAATGTGGGACAGATAGCGCTGGTGAAAAATGCAGATATGGATCGTGCTATCGCCTGGAAAGAAGGGCGCTTTGAGTTTCATGGAAATATACAAGACATCATGCGGCAGATAGCACGCTGGTATAACGTGGAAGTGGAATACCGCGGTGACATGACTCAAAAGGATTACGGTGGCGCTATCTCCAGGTATGAAAATATATCCAAAGTATTGAAAATGTTAGAATTGACCGGAAGTATCCATTTTGAAATAGAAAAGGATGCTGCTCCGGGGGAAGCAGGAAAGATTATTGTAGAAGAATAAGTGAGATATAGGGATAATTTCCTTAACCAGAACGTATTGAAAGTCGATCTTTATAAATCTAAGCCAATTCCATGAAAGAAAACTTTGCACTTCATGCAGGACCTTAATAGTGCATCCTGACCAAGAGTTAACTCAAAAGAAAAGCCAAAAGCGATGCGACCGCTTCTGGCTAATGTCCGGTTAACCAACAAGCTATTCTACAACAGTCATTCACTAACCTAAACACGACAAAGATATGCATTTAATTTTAATGCCGATCCATCTGTTCCCTCGTTGGACGGGATCCGGCCTGAGCTTTAAAAAGCGAATGATCATGCAGGTCAAGCTCATTTCACTTCTTTTATTTATCGGTTGCTTACAGGTTTCTGCCCGCGGATACGGACAGCAGGTAACCATTAATGTACACGAGACGAGTATTATTGAAGTGTGCCAGTCTATCCGTAAGCAGACCGGGCACCTGTTCGTGTACGATCTGAATATGATACAGGAAGCCAACAAAGTGAGTCTTAATGTAAAGAATATGGCTTTGGATAAGGCGCTTACAGAATGCTTTAAAGATCAGCCACTTACTTACACCATTATAGATAATACAGTTATTATAAGGCAAAAGGCCGTACTACCTCCGATGCCGGTAACAGATACCCTTGTTGTAGTAAGAGGGAGTGTAAGTGATTCAGCTACGGGCGTTCCTTTGACAGGAGTAACTATACAGGTAAAAGGAGAAGCCACCGGGACTGCGACGGATTTTCAGGGTGACTATAGCCTGGGTGTACCGGATAATGCCGTGTTAGTAATCTCTTATATCGGCTATAATCAAAAGGAGATTCCTGTCGATGGAAAATCTGTCATTAATATTTCCATGTCGGTTTCGACAACAATGCTGGATCAACTCGTGGTAGTGGGATATGGAACACAAACGAAACAGGAAATTACCGGTGCTGTCAACGTAGCTGATTTAGATAAATACGGGGATGTTCCGGTCAATAATATTTTGGGAGTGATAAAAGGAACTATTCCCGGGTTAGCTATTGGCGGAATAAATTCCGCCGGTGGTGTCGGCTCGATGAGTATCCGCGGTCAAAATTCGATATCGGCCGGCAACACACCGTTGATTGTATTGGATGGGGTCATATATCATGGCTCCCTGGCGGATATTGCGCCGGATGATGTAAAAAGTCTCACGGCGTTAAAAGACGCCAGCGCGGCAGCCATTTATGGCAGCCGCTCCGCCAATGGCGTTATCCTGATTGAGACGAAAGACGGAAAGGGCATTAACGGGAAACCCCAGTTTAATGTAGAGCTCGATTATGGCCTCAGTAACCAGCTGAAGCCGCTGGCAACCTACGGGCCTGAAGGCTATATCCAAAGGCTGCTGGATATTCGCAGCATGATGGGGGAAGAGGCTGACCCGAACAAAATTGCTATTTATCTGTCGCCCGAAGAACAAAAGAATTACGAGGCTACGCCGGATCATAAGCCGACGACGCCGAGGAATCCAATCAGCCTCCTTGTGCAGCCTGCCTATAACCGGAAAGCAGCTATCAGCGTTTCTAATAAAATTGACCATACGGGCTACTATATATCTGTCGGCCTGACCGATCAGCAGGGCGTTGTCTTAAATGATAATTTCAAGCATCTGTCAACCCGGGTAAATATAACAAGCGATTTGACGGATTGGTTTAACGTATCGGTGAAAGGCGCCTATAGCTTGCGGGATTATTCAGGATCGGCAGCTCCTCTTTATTGGGGAAGCCAGCTTAGTCCCTGGGCATCGGTTTACAATGAAGATGGTACCTATAAGCATCACCCGCAAACGACCACTTCAGTTATCAGCCCTTTCTGGGGGATGGCCACAGAAGATAAAAACATACAAAATAATCTCAGCAGCATCGTATCGGGATTAGTGAGAATACCTTGGGTGGAGGGGCTTTCTTACCGGTTTAATTTTGGTAATACATTACGTTGGAACCGGACCCAGGGCTGGTATAATAATTCGACTGAAACCGGCCTGGGATATAACGGATATGGAAGCGGGACAAGCCCTCATTATTATGACATGCTCCTGGACAACATTATTCACTACAATCGCACCTTTTTAGGGAAACATCATATTGATCTGACGCTGTTATATTCCAGGGAACATAATACGGCAGAGAACATGACCGTTGTTGCAAAGGGCTTTGAGAACCAGGCGCTCGGTTATTACGGTTTGAAAAATGGTGAAGTGCAGGAGGTAACCACTAGCGGGATCGAAACAAACAGCCTGGGCCAGATGGCGCGGCTGACCTATACTTTTAGTGATAAATATACGGTGACAGGCACCCTGCGGCGTGACGGCTATTCCGAGTTCAGCAAGAACAAAAAATGGGGCACCTTCCCCTCGGTAGGGGTCAACTGGAATCTTACCGGGGAAAACTTTATGAAAGAGTCCGCCTCAGTTGATCACCTTGCCTTGCGGGCATCTTACGGCACCAGGGGTAACCAGTCTATCAGCCCTTACAGCACGCTGGCAAAAGTGGGTACCGACTATTATATTTTTTACGGGCCCCCTACTACCACCGTCTTAACCCAGTATATATCAAGCTTCCCCAACAATAATCTGAGTTGGGAAACAGTCACCGGAACAAACATAGGGATTGATTTCAGTTTATTTAAGAACCGGGTGAGTGGTACCGTTGACATGTATAGTAACCGCACGCGTAACCTGCTGTTTACCCTTCCCCTCCCCAGAGCATCGGGTGCAAGCAGCATACTGGGGAATGCCGGACAAATTAATAATAAGGGAGTGGACATTAGTATCCATACGCTCAACATCAACAGGAAAGATTTTCAATGGAGTTCGGATGCTGCCTTGTCATTGAATCGTAATAGGGTAGATGAGCTTTTGGGGACGGGTGATCTGGTGGGCGCCGGCCTTTTCATCGGAAAGCCGCTGAATACCGTTTATGACTATAACGTGACTGGCATGTGGCAACAGGCAGATGCCGCGAATAATACCATTATGACGGGTATGCGTCCCGGTGATTATAAGTTGCAGGATGTAAACGACGACGGAAGGATAAGCTCTGATTCGGACAGGGTATTTCTCGGAACTGCTAAACCTAATTTCCAGTGGAGTTGGACCAACACTTTTGCATACAAGGATTTTTCATTGATGATTTACCTGTATTCTGTCTGGGGTGGGAACGGTCATTACCTGTCGGGAGCCAATGTGCCCTATTTGTACACCTATACAAACAGGACTGATATCAATCTTCCTGTATATGATTACTGGACACCCGCCAATGCCGGTGCGCTTTTTCCCCGGTTAGACTACAACAGTAATGCTGCGTATAGAGGGGTGAAGTATTTTGACCGGAGCTTTATCAAATTACAGAAGATAGCCTTGTCTTATAACCTGTCCCGGCTCGTAAGCCCTATTGGAGTGAATAGTCTGAGAGTAACCCTGAGTGCGGATAACCTGTTGACCTATGCGCCGCACTGGGTGGGGCTGGATCCGGAAACTAACAGCGGCTTAAATGCTACGTCTGTACCCTCTATCCGGACCTATTTACTCTCTGTATCCTTTAATTTCTAAGAACGAAAAAATGAGAAAGATAATATACCTGTTTTTAACAGGGCTCTTAACCACAGGGACTACTTCGTGCAGCCAGGACGATATCTTGAACGAGCGACCTAAAGATTTTTTAACGCCATCAAATTCCTATAATACACCGGATGCATTTGTATCGGCTATAGCAAATATCTATCTGGACGTACGCGAACAATTATATGAAGGCGGTTGGCAAACGTATCAGATGCTTGGCCCGGGCGTGGACGTTGCAGCAGTGCGTTTCAATGGTCCTGCTTTAACGCAGGCCTTTCATTGGAATACGTTTAATGCTGATAACGGATTTGGCAACTCATGGTGGATCAGTCTTTATGATTGGATAGGTCAGGCCAATGTGATCATAGAAAGGGCCAGCAGCGAGGACGTAAAGTGGCCGTCTGAAGCGGATAAAAACCAAATTATTGGGGAAGCCCGGTTTCTCAGGGCATTTGCCTATAATTTCCTGGCAAATATATGGGGAGGAGTGCCCCTCGTATTGCAGGAGACCACCGGCCCTAAATTTGACTATCACCGTACAAGCCAGGATTCGGTATATCAACAGTGTAAGGAAGACCTGGTGTTTGCCATCCAATGGATGAAAACCGTGGATCAGTTGCCTGGAGGAAGAGCGCCCCGCGCTGCTGCCTATACCCTGCTGAGTGAAGTAAATATATCGT
>DATCYD010000005.1:0-3759 GCA_036570465.1 Anseongella sp. | reverse complement strand
GCTGAGACTAAATAAGAAGGATCCAGAGCCCGATATCGTTCATCTGCTGTTTGAATTATCAAAAACGGCAGGGGACAGCGTGTACCTGGAGCAGGGAACCCTGTTCAAAGCAGGAAAGGACCGGGATGGAAAGGAATTATTCTATCAGCTTACCGAACCGTCCCTGCTTGGAAAAGGAAAGGTGGCAGCCCTTAAAAATACATTCGCCGGATCGAAGGCCGGTTTTCGACGGGTTTCAGCGGGTATAATGGCCAATTCCGGGGACGGCATGGGCGCTCCCCTGCTGCATGCGGATAAAAGCTGGGAAACATTTGGAAGCCCGGACAGGACGGCAGCAAGAGCCGGATTCGGCATTGCTTCGGATTATTTATTCCTGGCAGAAGGTAAACGGATTGTCTCCTTTACTTTCCGGATCTCTGAGGGGAAAATACACGAGAGCCCGGCCCAGCTGAATAGCCTTTTCAGGGTTGAACTGAGCGCTGAAAAAGGCTGGTTCCAGGTACTTCCGGTGTCCCGGGATTTTACCATCAGCGACGATAAGAAATCTTTTACCCTGACGATGACCCTGGACGGGGGAGACCCGCCTGTTGTCCCCTGGAAGGCTGATGTTCACGGTTATCAGTTCAGAAAGGCACTTCCCATGGCGCTTCTTACCCTGGTGGATGGAGCCGCCAATGAGGCCATTTGGAAACTGAAGATTGCAGCTATCACCTTGAAGGTAAATGCGGAGCATATAAAAAACCTGCAGATCGAAAATGACGAAGGTGCCCTGGATCCGGTGAAACCATTTGACCTTTTCGGGGCAATCCCACGCAACGGGGCTGCATTCATTGTAGGCAGTAAGGAACTGTTTATGAAAGCTCGCCGGCCTATGGATACACTGGATGCGAAGTTGTCTCTTACCTGGGACGAACATGATTCACTGATCAGTGTTTTTGATGAAAATCCCGGGCTGTTTGCGGAATACCTGGAAGATTCCCGGTGGAAAGAAGAAACGTCTTTCGGATCACAACCCTTATTTGACCTCTCCGGAGGCATTCCAACAGCAACCACCAGGCTGGACTTCCATTTTCCTGCCCTGGACGTAGAAAAGGACTACACGCCCGGCAGTAATTATTCGACCCGGTCGAAATGGGGCTTCCTCAGACTGACACTTAACGGAGAACTGGGACATGCGACTTATGCAAAGACGCTGGCTGAAAGCATTGAAGTAACCTCCGTTGAAGAGGAGGGGACTACGACAACCTCGGTCAGATTGGGCGATGTGCCGGAACCTTATACTCCCCGTGTTAAGGAGATAAAACTGCAATATGAGGTAAGTACAGCTCTGCAGCTTCCTTCTGCTTCTTCCGGGGAAACAGATGATTTTATACACCTGACACCCTTTGGGCACACTCCTGTAAAAGGAGAAGCTTTTCCATGTTCCCTGCTGCCATCTTTCCCGGACGAGGGCGAGCTTTTTATTGGCCTGGACCAGCTGCAGACCGGACAAACGCTTCCTTTGCTATTTCAGGTAGCTGAAGGGACAACGGATCCGCTGGTAGAAAAACAAGAAGTAGTATGGCATTATCTGGATGAAGGAAATACATGGACACCTTTCGATAAAGAAAAGATTGCCGATTCTACGGGTGGCTTGCTCAAGTCAGGAATTATTAAGTTTTCCATTCCCGCTAACCTGACCCGCAACGATCTATTCATGGGCGGTGAGCTGCATTGGCTGAAAGCCAGCGTCGCTGGAAATACCCGTGCCATTCCCCGTCTCGTTTCCGTGAATGCTCAGGCGGCGGTGGCACAGTTTTATGATTATAAGAAAGAGGGAAATTATTTCAAAGAACCGCTTCCTGCGGGTACGATCAGCAAACTGCTGGTGGCCCATCCGGGTATTAAAAGAATTGATCAGCCCGGCACATCCATCAAAGGCCGCACCATGGAAGATAACTCCTCCTGGTACCGGTGGGTTAGCGAACGATTGCGGCACAAACAGCGGGCTGTAGCCCCATGGGACTACGAACGGTTAGTACTGGAAGCATTTCAAAGCATTTATAAAGTAAAATGTGTCAGTCATGCCGAAGCAGGAAATGAGCTTAGCCCGGGGCATGTGATGGTGATTCCTGTGCCGAACCTGCGCGGCAGAAACGCATTCGATCCCTTAAGACCCCTCACCAGTTTAGGTTTGCTTGAAGATATCAAATCATTCCTTGCAAAGATCACTACGCCGCATTTGGAGCTGGAAGTCCTGAATCCCCTGTTCGAAGAAATACAACTGGAATTTGATGTTCAATACCGGAGCGAGGATATCGCCTTTTTTACGCAACAGCTTCGATCCGACCTGGAACAGTTCCTGGCCCCCTGGGCATTTGACAACAGCAGTGATATCCGGTTCGGAAGCAGTGTAAATAAGAGTGTGCTGATCAATTTTATCGAAGAAAGACCGTACGTAGATTACATCAGCGGTGTTAAAATGTACCGCATCAGCGAAGGACACCGTTCCAACGACCTGGAAGAAGCCTTTGCCACCACCTCCCGGTCAATCTTTGTTTCGGTCAAAGCCGAAGACCCGGTTTACCCTCATATTATTCATGAAAATAGCTGTGTATGTTAACCCAGGAACTATATATCGATAAAAAAAGAAAGCTTGAACCAGCGATGGATTACGAGCTTCTCCGTTCTCTCGGACTTAAATATATTGAAGAATTAGGTAGTAAATCCTGGACTGACTACAACGCACACGATCCCGGCATAACGATCATGGAACAGCTTTGTTATGCACTGACCGAACTGGGATATCGTTCTGATTTCGACATCCTGGACCTGATGGCAGATAAGGACGGCAATATTGCCGGATTGCAAACCTTCTTCAGCGCAAAGAATATTCTGAGTTCGGCTCCTCTGACCGTGGAAGATTACCGCAAACTCCTGGTGGATATAGATGGCGTGAGAAATGCCTGGCTATACCCTTTCCGCGATGGGGACTTTCAGCTCGTTGGAAAGCCGTCTCAGGAGGTGCCCTTGTATGCCCACTGCAAAAAAGATATACTCACTTATCAGGAGACGGAACACTTTATCGAATTAAAGGGCCTGTACCGTGTTGTACTGGATTTGGAAGAGCATGACGCGTTCGGTGACCTGAATAATGGTGTACTTGCATTTCAGTTTCCTGCCGAAGAATTGCAGGGATTGAAGTTCCAGTTACTTTTTCCCGTCTGGAATGAAACGGATCATGTTTTCTTTCAGGAAGCAGATCCCGGCAGTCTTGCAAATAACCAACTCACTTCATCCAGTGACCGGTGGAAAGTTTCATTTGAACTGTCCGATGGCACGTCGGTCAAATCCCTGGAAATGGAAGTCATGCTTCCCGGAAGGCGAGATCTGAGTACGATCGATCCTGATGTGGTCTCGCAACTGAATAATACAGACCAGCTTCGTTCCATCTTCACCCTCTATCAGGAAAAGCTGAAAAAGGTAACCGGGATATTGATGGCTGCCAAGGAGGTTTTACATGGAAACAGAGACCTTTGCGAGGATTTCCTGCCAATTGAAACCGTCTGTTCGCGAGAGGTAGCCCTTTGCGCGGATATTGACGTGGAAGCCGGAGCAGACATTGAGAAGGTATATGCCAGGGTGCTGTTTGAATTGCAGAACTACCTGGATCCTGGAATCAATTTTTACACCTTGAGGGAACTGACCAATGCGGGGATCCCGGCGCAGGATATTTTCCAGGGACCGGTGCTGAACCATGGTTTTATTAAAACGGAGGAA
>DATCYD010000004.1:0-8064 GCA_036570465.1 Anseongella sp. | reverse complement strand
ACACCCCAGCCACAGATGTTGTTTGAAAAAAGTCTAGTTCAATATGGCCTTCCTCAGTAAGTTTACACCCTAATTCTGCTGGTATTTCTGAATGCTGTTTAAAAGGAACAGCTGCATATAAGCCATCAAATGGAATTTTTTTGCCATCTGAAAAGATCACATTTCGAAGCTGACCGTTTTTGTGTTCAAACTCCCTGACTGGAGTGTCAATGATCTCAATATGATGATCTGCCAACTTTTGGAGATCCTCATTTTTGAAGTCATCTTTACGGGCATTATTGGAGACAATTACAGTTAAATCATCTGTCAGATTATTAACCAACGGAGCCAGGTGCATCACTTTATTCGCATCAGCCATTATGGCCGTTTTAAGGCCCCTGAATTCATAGCCATGGCAATACGGGCAATGGATTATTGAAATCCCCCAACATGCTGAAAAGCCCCTTATATCCGGCAAAACATCTGCCACACCAGTAGCAACTATTAATTTATTACCAGAAAACTCCTTACCGGATTTAGTTTTAACATGAAAACCATTTTGTGATTTGTACCCGCTAACAGCAAGGTCATCCATAAATTTCACGGTGTCATATTCCAGCACCTGCCGTTTGGCCAATTCATTGATATCACCTGGCTTAACCCCATCTTGAGTGATAAAGTTATGTGAATGCGGCGTTTGTCTATTACAAGGTTTGCCACTGTCAATTATCAGCACCCGCCTTAAAGACCTTCCTAAAGACATTGCAGCCGAAAGCCCGGCATAGCTGCCACCAATGATGATTGCGTCGAATTTTTTGCTTTCTTTCATAATTCTATCCTTTGTAACCTGTTGCGCATCCACACTTGACATGTTAAAATTAGGGCTTTTCCGACTTCATATTCAGAAACGTGCCGCAGCCCTTCAACACCCGGCCGTTCACGTTCATGAATATTTCAAAAAGCATTTCCTGGTCGTTGATGGAATATACACAGTCCGGTAATTCGGTTTTGCTGTCTTGGTCAAAGTCCACCGATTTAATCATGCCGTAACATTTATCATCTGCAGCTGAAAACATGATGGTTTGACCGGGCAGCTTATCGTTGTCATACGTAACATTGAAGGTCTTTTCCTGGTTGGAAGTAAGTGACTTGAAAATCAATTTGTCTTCACGAAAATCTGCCTGCCATATTTCGCCGTTGTCGCCTGTTGCCACAAAAGTTAATTGCCCGTCTTTCAAGGCATTCACAAAATAGGCCATCGGTGTGCCATATAGCTGATAGGCACTGGCTTGTGGAAGGATCACAACTTCTTTCCCGTCAATTAATGCAGCGCTACCCTGTTCAGTGTAACTTCCAAGTATAAGAGTATCCCGGACTTCCGTTTCCTGACCGTGCACATGGGCGATATCCACGCAATAAAGGCCGATTATCAGGACGCAGCTCTTTGTTATCAGTTTAGATAAGCTCATTTCTTCATGTATTCAAATTTCCGCTCCCTGACCGTTATCCGCCCATGTGAATCGATGATGAGCCTTTTTGTGCAGTTCCCATGCTGGTCATACTGGCAATAGACGTTGATTGTCTTGTCATCTGCCGGTTTTTTAGATTCGTGAGTATCGCCGTTGGGAAAATACTGAAACTCCTTTTCAAGATGTCCTAAATCATCATACTCATGCACCCAGCGTACATTCAAACTGCCGTCTTCATTATAGCTGTGGGTTTCAACTTTCAATCCGTATTTGTCATACGTATAAATATTATCAGACATGAACTGCCCGTTATCGTACCATACGACCCGCACCTGATTGAGAGCTTCATCATAGGTATATTCAATATCCGGTTGGCCATTGCGCAACTGCCTGATGAGACGGCCATCTTCATCATAGTCAAAAACCGTACTCGTATGAAAGGAGAAATCATCCCCTTCAAGACGGTTTTCTATGCGTGAAAGTTTACCATCCGCAGCATAGAACAAGGTGTCCGTTTCGACCGCTTCACTTGAAAACCTCCTTCCGCGCGCCACCCGGTATATCAGCCTGCCCGCTTCATCAAAGGTAAGCATGCAATCACTATTCATGCCTGCCCCTGCAAACAGGGAGTAATAAGCTTCTTCTTTTAAACTGCAGACGTCATATTCATCCAGATCGATGAGCGAATCTTTCGGGGCCACGTATTGTCGCTGTTCAACCGATTTAACAGAACCATTCAACCCGTAGGTATCCAATTTTTTCTGAACATTTTCGGTTGTCACTTCGTAGAAACTTTTCAAGGGAAGGTTTTCTTTTTTTTCGCCTCCCTGGGCACAGCTTTGCAACATCATTAGCGTGAGCAAACAAGAAATAGCTATTGTTTTCATTCGATTTCGTCTTTCTTTATTTGTTTTCCAGCTTCAGTCAAAACATAGCGTTGCTTGCTGCTGGTCGGTTTATCGGGTATTGTCAGCGCAACCAAACCGGCATCGATAGCAGGCTGCAGGTATGACTTTCGAAAGTGCTCTCTATCCGACAAACCCAATTTTGACTGCAATTCGGTTCTGTCGTGTACCCCTTCAAAAACATTTATACGCCCTATAACCTGCGGGGTGACTTGCGGGGTAACTTGTCCGGAAGCCGGAAACGTCATCCGGATAAAATTATCCATAAACCGGAAGCATTCCTTTCCATAGCTTTGTATAAGTCGGCACAAAATTGCTTAAAAGCCTTGGCGATAAATTCCGTTCCATTGTCGGTCCGGATATTAGCAGGTTTTCCACACCAGTCGATCAATTGTTTAAATAAGCCTACTACTTTCTCCGATGGAAAACCGAATCCAACCTCGCACATTAAAGCTTGCCGGTCATAATCATCGATGATATTAAGCACACGCACTTTCCTGCCGTTTTCCAGCCGGTTGTGCATAAAATCTGCGCTCCAGGTGATATTGGGAGCAAGGGGCTGAAGAAGAGGCGACTTCTCAGGGTTGGGCACACGACGTTTCATTTTCCTTCTCCGTTTATTCATGCCCAGCTTCACATACACCCGCTCAATACGCTTATGGTTCCATTTCATGCCTTCCCTTCGGATACGTTTGGTATATTCCGGACAGCCCCGCGTAGGATGCTTTGTCGCATAATAACGCAGCTTCTCTTCCACTTCGGTGTCATTTCTGATCGACTCATAATAATAACCGGATCGCTCCAGTCCAACCACTCTACAGGCCCTGGCAGTGCTTATTTCATGTTCTTCTTTCATCATCACTACCAGGTCTTTCTTCTGACAGGGCCTCAGAGCTTTTTTTCGATCACATCCTTCAAAATACGATGATCCAGGCTCAGATCCGCATACATTTGCTTCAACCGCGAGTTTTCACGCTCCAGCTCCTTGTATTTACGAAGCATCTCTGAATCCATACCGCCATATTTACGCTTCCACGTATAAAATGCATTCTGGCTAATGCCCAGTTCACGTCAGATATCCGCTACCTTTTTCCCTGCCTCGTGCTCCTTGAGCGCCAGGCTGATCTGGGATTCACTAAATCTTGACTTTTTCATCCTTGACAGTTTAAAGTTAATAATCTTTTAAACTGTCGGAATTTTAGGGGGACTTACACTTATGTGTTGATTGGTGTAACCTGAAAGCATATCAAGGCTGAGAGATTGCGATCCTACATATTCAATGTCGGTCTCGACCCCCGAGCTTTTGAACATAATCGGGTGTATTGCATCAATACTGTCATTTAGATTAATCTTATTACGGGATTCAAAGTCTTCGATCAAGGCAACCCGATTTTTTGGATCAGCAGCACGAAGCAAATCAACAAATTCTTTGACATTAGTACTTTTGGAATCATCGGTAGCTTTAAGGGAGAGTGCGTCGTCCTTTTCGCAGGCAGTTAAAAAGAGAATCAGTACAAAAGATGAAACAATGCTCTTTACATTGTGATTAGTAAACTTTTTAATATCTCGTATAATTTGGTTTAATATTAACTTATGAACAACTTTTCTCTCCGGCGACAACTTGTTCCGCATCGTATATAGCATTTAGAATTGAAATAAACAATTTTAATATCATCGAGGCATAAAGTTATAAATTTTATTGATTTATTTCCATAAAATATAAAAAATATATCCGATGGAATAAACAATGCCTCAGCTAAGAAGGCAGCTTAATTTGCAGATGGACTAAACTTATCTCCACGTATGGTTTCGCTATCTCGGTGGCAAGACTTAGCTGTAGCTGCGGATCAAGTCAGATTCTGGTTACCCATCATTCTTGCCAGGGGAGGTTTGATAATGAAATATTGCAAGTTTTCGTTGGGTTATTTCCCGATACAAAACTTAGAAAAAATGCTTTCCAGCAAATCCTCATTGCTAATTGCCCCGGTGATTTCTCCCAGGTAATGCAGAGCTTGCCGGATCTCAAATGCCAGCAGCTCGCCGCTTACCGGTTGTCCCATCATTTCCAGGGCGTTTGCAAGGGCTTCGTCCGTGCGGGTGAGGGCTTCGATATGACGGATATTGGAAATGATTGTCTCATCGCTGTCCAGTCGGCCGGCCTGGGCTTTCTCTAAAAGAGCATCAGTCAGAACTGCGATATTTTGTTGTTCGCGGGCGGAGATCAGCAGCAGATTTTCGGCGAGTGAATAATCAGCCCGCACTTTTTCGACTTCAAGCAGATCTATTTTATTTGCTACTGCCAGCAGATTCTCGGGCTTGGCCATATGAGCGCGGATCTCGTCTAAGATCCCTCCCAGCTCGGCGGGAGAAACTTCCAGCGGATCAAAAAGGTACAGCACGATAGCGGACTGCTTGATCTTTCCATATGCCCGTTCTACGCCGATGGCTTCGATTTTGTCGGTGGTTTCGCGGAGACCGGCGGTATCTATGAAGCGGAAGCGGATGCCGCCGATGACAAGCTCGTCTTCAATAATATCCCGGGTGGTACCGGGGATGTCGGAGACAATTGCTCGTTCTTCATTCAGCAATGCATTCAGGAGGGTTGATTTCCCCGCATTGGGCTTTCCGGAAATGACAACGGGCAGGCCGGTCTTAATGGCATTGCCTAATTCGAAGGAGCTGATCATGCGGGCGAGCTTAAGCCGGATCTGATGTACAAGATTGCGCAGTTGCTCCCGGTTTGCAAATTCAACGTCTTCTTCCGAAAAGTCGAGTTCCAGTTCTATCAGCGAGGCAAACTGAATAAGCTGTTCACGCAATTGCTGCAGCTTCCCGGAAATGCCTCCGCGGAGCTGCTGCAGGGCTACACGATGGGATGCGCCGGATGTAGAGGCGATAAGATCGGCAACGGCTTCGGCTTGTGAGAGATCCAGCTGACCGTTAAGAAAAGCGCGCTGGGTAAATTCGCCGGGTTTCGCGGCGCGGGCGCCTTCCCGGATAAAGAGCCGGATTAGGCGGTCAATTATATAGGGCGAAGCGTGGCAGGATACTTCTGCCGAATGCTCTTTTGTATAGGAACGGGGGGCTATAAAAAGGCTGACCAATACTTCGTCTATGAGCGTTTCACCGTCATTTATCGTACCGAAATGAAGGGTATGCGAGGGCTGCGCTTCAAGATCTTTTCCACGGAAAACCTTGTTGACAATACGAATGGAATCGGGGCCGGAAAGGCGGATAACAGCAATGGCGCCGGTGCCGGCGGGGGTGGCCAGCGCCACGATTGTATCATTTTTAAAATCTTGCTGCATAGAGCTAATATCAGATTTCTCCGCTTTGCCGGCGGGCTTTATCACGGCGGATCATTGCGCCAAAGTCCAGTTCCAGCTCCATGGCTTCTACCGTCATGGCGATACGTCTGGTGCGGGTGGGCTCGGTTTTGGCGCCGTTTATCCAGTTAATAAAATAGTTGCGATTGGCTTTATTGAACTTCATGAAATTTTCAAGGAGCCTGGGGTCATCGGCAAGACAGATTTCCAGATCAGCCGGTGTGGTAATTTCAAAATCGGTATCTTCTTCAACGCTCAGCTGCAGCATATCGCCAAGCCCGGCTTCGAGCGTCTTCCTGATACCCGCATTGACGGCCAGAATAAACCCGCCGTCGCCGGTGGGGATAAGGCCAAGGCCTGCGAATTCACGACCGTTAATAGTGCCGCGGACCCTGAAAAACTGTCTGTTGTCAGCTTTTATCTTCCGGGCGGTGGCTTCAGGTACTACAATATAGAACCAGCCGGTTTTTTCTCCGTTTTTTTCGAAACGTTCGATTTCCGCGCTGAATTGCACCATATTGCATTGAGTTAAATTTCACCGGCTACGCCCATGCCAAAAAGGGCGAAATCATATTTAACCGGATCGGAAGGGTCCAATTTCCGCAAATTCCCGGTTAGTTCCAAGGCCGTTTGCCAGCCTCCCCGCGGCCGGCGGATCAGACCCAGCTTCCGGGCCACGCGTTCAACGTGCACATCGCAGGGACAAATAAGGGCTGCAGGAGAAATATTTGTCCATAGCCCGAAATCAACCCCTTTGTTATCTTTCCGCACCATCCACCGCAGAAACATGTTCAATCTTTTACATGCTGAATCACGCTCCGGCGCCGGAATATGCTTCATTGTGCGGCGCGGAAAATCTGGCAGACTGAAGAACATTCGGCGGAAGGAATTCAAATAGGTTTCCACTGGTTCGGCTTCCGCGCGTTCAGTCACACGGGGTCCCGTCTCGCCGGGTTCCATTTTACCCAGGCCCGTTTTATCGGTTTCCTTTTCCGCAGATGAAGAAAACCTTCCGGTGAAAGCTTCCTCTAAACTATCGGATTCCGCATAATGCTGCCGGAAAAATTCAATAAAATAAAGGGTATCGGTGGCGTTAAAGGTCCGGTGCTTAAAATTCAGAAAACGCTTCAGGTCGGTTTCCTGATGCTGCGTAATAAATTCATAAGGCGCACCATCCATCAGTGTAACTAATTCCCGGCACTTGGAAATAATTGTTTTCCGCTGCCCCCACGCCAGCACAGCAGCCCAAAACCCCATGATCTCAATATCCTGCTTTCGGGTAAACAAATGCGGAATACAAACCGGATCATTCTCAATAAACCCAGGCCGGTTGTACTGTTCCACCTTCGCATCCAAAAAGTCCTTTATATGCCCGAAATCCCCAGCACGCAAACCCTCCCGAAGAAAAACCTCACCCTCAATCATTCTAAACCTTAAAGCGTTGCGAAGCAACTTTGAACATTGTGAAGCAACCCCGAACTTTAAACCTTAAACCGTTGCGAAACAATTAAATCAGGAGCGCCTGTTCCAAATCCGAGATAAGGTCCTCCACATCCTCCACCCCAACGCTCAACCGGATAAGTCCGTCAGTCACCCCGCTCTTAAGACGTTCTTCCCGCGGAATAGCCGCATGGGTCATCGATGCCGGGTGCCCCAGCAGGGATTCAACGCCGCCAAGCGATTCTGCCAAAGCAAATAGTTTTGTAGCGCTTAGCACGCGGTTAGCGTCTTCAAGACGGTCGCCTTTCAGACTAAAAGAAAGCATTCCGCCGAAATCCCGCATCTGCCGGCGGGCTATATCATGATTCGGATGATCCGGCAAACCGGGCCAGTAAACCTTGTCCACGCCTGGGTGATCATTTAAAAAGCGGGCTACCGCCGCCCCATTCTCACAATGCCGCTGCATGCGCAGGTGCAATGTTTTTATGCCCCGCAATACAAGGAAGCAATCCTGGGGGCCGGGGACGGCTCCGCAGGAATTCTGCAGGAATGCGATATCTTCTGCCAGCTTATCGTCATTGCAGACAAGCGCACCCATTACCACATCGGAGTGACCGGCCATATATTTCGTAAGCGAATGCATGACCACATCGGCGCCAAGATCCATTGGCGTTTGCAGGTAAGGTGTTGCAAAGGTATTATCAACAGCCAGCAGGGCCCCGCTTTCCCGGGCAACCGCTGCCAGAGCTTCAATATCTATAATTTTCAGCGTCGGATTCGTCGGCGTTTCCACCCAGATCATCTTTGTATGCTCGTTTACGTACTGACGCACTGCAGATGCATCTTCCATACCGACGAAATGGAATTTGATGCCGTATTTTTCAAATACTTTCGTGAATATACGATAGGTCCCCCCGTACAGGTCATTTGTCGCGATTACTTCAT
>DATCYD010000003.1:0-9692 GCA_036570465.1 Anseongella sp. | reverse complement strand
ACGAGATGCCGATCACCAGGGTACGGGCTTTAATCCCTTGCAGGGCTTTCCCGGCTCCGCCTCTTCCCCGGCCTATATCGTGTGTGTCCATGGTCCTGGAAAGGGTCCAGTATGAGTAGGCATTAAAGCGATTCACTAGTTTCTGTCCCTGGTATTGTTGATATGAGGAGGCCCGGTAATCGTCCAGGCGGGAACGGTCTTCGTCGGTTTGGGTTCGTTCGTAGGTTTTGTAATTCCGGTAGGAAAGCATGGCGATGGCACGGGCGGTCTTCAGTCCTTTGGCCCCGGCTGTAGGCGAGGGATTGCCAAATGTCTCGTCGGCTAATAAGGCCATGCGTTGGGTTTCGTTAAAGGCAATGCCCCAGGGTGAGTGCACGGCGTTGGTGGCAATCAGTATGGCATGTTCGATGCGTTCGGGTTGGGAAAGAGCCCACTCCATGGATTGTTGTCCGCCGAGTGACCCGCCCATGACCATGTGGATTTGTCCGATGCCCAGATGGTCAGCCAGCAGCTGGTGAGCTTTCACCATGTCACGAACGGTAATGGCGGGAAAACTTCCGTACCAGGGTTGTTCTGATTCGGGGTTGACCGAAAGCGGGCCGGTAGTTCCGTAACAGGATCCGACGATGTTGGCGCAGACAATAAAATAGTCGCGGGGATTGAAATAATCCTGTTCGCCGAACAGGCCGGGCCACCATTCCGCCACATTTGAGTTGGCAGTGAGTGCATGGCAAACCCAGATTACGTTGTCCTTCTCCGGGCT
Source organism: Anseongella sp. (assembly GCA_036570465.1). Classification (GTDB taxonomy): domain Bacteria; phylum Bacteroidota; class Bacteroidia; order Sphingobacteriales; family Sphingobacteriaceae; genus Anseongella. The sequence goes on along the minus strand of DATCYD010000003.1, from coordinate 8,929 downwards.
GAGATCCCCCCAGGTGTGGTAGGCGATTTCAAGCGCCGGCAAATGATTTCCGGACTCGAGTTCGAACTTTTCACCGGAGAATATTTTCGCTGCTATCACCCCACAAAATTAGTAAAAAAAAATGCCTTACTCTCGTAAGGCAATAAATATACTGGTTTAGGTTAGACCAGATTTAACATCGCGTGAAGATTTCGATCGCTCCTTAACGCTTGCTATACACAAATATGATAAAGAATGAACGAAGGCGCAAATTTCGGGGTACTTTTACCACATCGTTATTATTTTTCCACTTTTTGTGGATTGTTTTCAAAAATTACAGGTTTTTATGTAACAATTTTAATATAAACACAATATTCATTCGAATCAACCCTGTGGACGGAGCGTTTCTTCAATGATCAGCGAATAAAATTCGGCCAGGGTTTTACCGCTTGCTTGTACCTGACGTGGAAGGATACTATTCTCAGATTGCCCGGGAACGGTGTTTACTTCAATAAAATACCAGTCTTTACTTTCTGCTTCCTGTATGAAGTCCATGCGTACAGCACCACGGCAGTTTAATCGTTCATAAATGTCTTTAACCAGGCTTTCCAGTTGCAACCGGTCTTCTTCGGGCAGTGGTGCGGGTGTAATCTCTTCGGCAATTCCTGGGCTGTATTTGGCTTCAAAGTCAAAAAAGTCCTTACCTGGAATAATGGCTGTCGCCGGTAGCACTTCGAGCCTGTCTTCCGCCCGGAAGGCTCCAATGCTGAATTCTTTTCCGTTTACAAATTCTTCTACCAGCACCTGCTGGTCTTCGGCAAAAGCCTTCTGCAATGCGGCGTCCAGGGCATCCCAACGGTCCACTTTCGACATGCCAATGCTTGAACCACCGTTATTGGGCTTGATAAAAAGCGGTAGTCGCAATTCGCTGCAACGCCTTCTCCAGCTGGCTGCCCCTCCGGGATCATTAGTAAAGAGCTGAACGGAAGCAGCAAAAGACAGGCCGCTGGTACCTGCCAGCACGCTTTTTGTGTAGCTTTTGTTCATGGTGATAGCCGAAGTGGCCGCATCACAAGTTGTATATGGGATGCTCAGCATATCCAGATAACCCTGCAGCAGGCCATCTTCACCGGGGCTGCCGTGGATCGCAATAAGCGCTACATCAAAAACGATTCGGGCACCTTCGGACTGAATCGAAAAATCATTTTTATCAACCGGTGACCGATGTCCGTTCTCATTTTCATAAAACCAGCCTTCCTTACTGATAATCAGTTTATATGCCTCGTACCGGTTCCGGTCCAGGTGTTTGGCGATCGTATCAGCCGTTTTGATGGAGATCACGTATTCACCGGTGAAGCCGCCGGCAAGCAATGCAACCTTTTTCTTCATATATTTATTTCGTGGATACTAAAAACGTGAAAATATCTGTTAGTACCAAACCCGGCCATTTTTTGCTAAGTTTGAAGCCAAAATCATAAGCAACGTATGCAGAAATTGATATTGTTCCTGAAGACCCCGGAATTCCGCAAGAATCTGGTATATGCCTTCCTATTCTTCCTGGGACTATTCCTTTTGGTGGTTTTCAGTCTGAGGATCTATACACGCCAGGATAGTTTTATGGCTGTACCGGATTTCAGAGGCCTTACTGAAGAGCAGGCCAGGAACGTTGCAGGAACGGATTTCAAGCTGGAAATCGGCTATACCTATATTAATGATAAACCACGGGGGGCCGTACTGGATCAATTCCCCGACCCGGGCGATAAGGTTAAGTCCGGCCGCTCGATTTATCTCAATGTGGTTTCAACGGAAGAACCGGTGGTGAAGCTACCCGATTTGATCAATGTTTCTAAGCGTGAAGCCGAAGCGGTACTGCAAAGCTACGGGGTACAGGTGAAAGAACTGGTTTATCGAAGGGATGAGGCCCGGGACATGGTATTGGAAGTGGAATACCAGGGAAAAAAGATTGAACCCGGAACCGAACTCCCCAAAGACGCAGAGGTGGTTCTGTACCTGGGCGATGGTTTCGGAAGCGAAATTGTTCTGGTTCCTGACTGTACAGGATTGGAGCTTTCTGAGGCCAAAACGGTCATCGGCGCATTTTCTTTACTGGTTGGCAACGTATATTACAACGATGATGTGAAAAACAAAGATAAAGCTGTCGTTTACCGGTTGGAACCGGCCGTGGGAGATTCGGTGGAATTCGCCACGCGAATCAATATTTTTATGCAGCGGGACTAAACATCAGGGTTGGGCATCATGAAAAGGAAAACAATCTTCTTCTTTCTTGCACTGTTAATAATCCTTGGACTGGGAGTAGCCGGTTATTTCTACCTGCGGATTTATGGCCCCAATGTCACCCCGGGGGGAAATGAGGATACACGTTATTTATATATTCCCACCGGCGCCACATTCGAAAACGTAAAGGACAGCCTTACCCATCAAGGGATCCTGAAAAATATCAATAGCTTCAACTGGGTGGCCGGCATGATGGAATACCCGCAATCCGTTAAGGCCGGGCGCTATCGCATCACCGAAGGAATGAACAACCGCACGCTGATCAGCAAATTGCGGTCGGGAAACCAGGATGCATTGAGTCTTACATTCAATAATATCCGTACCAAAGAACAGTTTGCAGCATCCCTGGGCAGAACCCTGGAAGCGGATTCGATTGATTTTCTGGCCCCGTTGAACGACAGCATTCTGGCCGCTGACCTGGGCTTTAATACGGAGACCATTTATACAATGTTCATTCCCAATACATATAGGGTGTTCTGGAACATCACCCCGGATCGGTTTATCCGGCGGATGCATCAGGAATATGAACGTTTCTGGACCCCTGCACGCAAGGCCCGGGCGGATTCTATTGGAAAGACACCGCAGGAAGTGAGCGTTCTTGCATCAATAGTGGATCAGGAAACCAATAAAACAGATGAAATGGGCACCATCGCCGGCGTTTATATGAACCGGTTGAATGCAGGCCGGCGCCTGGAGGCCGACCCTACGGTGGTTTTCGCACTGGGTGACTTCAGCATCCGGCGGGTGTTAAACAAGCACCTGATCACCCCTTCACCATATAACACCTATGTGAATGGCGGATTACCCCCAGGCCCCATCACCATGCCTTCGGTAGCAGCCATCGACGCCGTATTGAATTATGAAAAACACAATTATTTCTATTTCTGTGCAAAAGCTGACTTTTCAGGTTATCATGCCTTTGCCGAGACACATCGCCAGCACCTGCAAAACGCACGCGCGTTTCAGAAGGCGCTCAACGAGCGAAATATTTTGAACTAGTATGTATGTCCACGAAACACATATCCGTGTCAGGTATAGTGAAACTGACCAAATGGGCTACATGTACTACGGAAACTATGCGGCCTTTTACGAAGTAGGCCGGGTGGAAATGCTGCGAAGCCTGGGTCTGAGCTACCGGGGCTTTGAAGAACAAGGCATTATGATGCCGGTTCTGGAGCTTCAAAGCAAGTTCATCAAACCCGCCCGCTATGACGATCAGATCACAGTTCGCACGATTCTAAAAGAATTGCCCGGGGCACGAATTCATTTCGACTACGAATTATACAACCAGGAGGGACAACTGATCAATACCGGGAATACCCGTTTGGTTTTTATCGATATGCGAAGCAATCGTCCCTGCAAACCACCCGCAGACTTTATGGATTTACTGGAGCCTTATTTCAGGGCACCGCGTTAAACAAGGGCTGCCATGGACTGGATCCTGAAATTTCTGAACCGTTATCGCTTTTACCGTTCATTCATCGGGTGGACAACCAGGATCATCTTACCCGGCTTCAACGGTCTCCCGCTCTATACGGTATCCGTTTTCTTTTATAATGAGCTCAAAAAAGAAGCGCTTTTCACGAAAGCCTCTTCCCTGGCATTCAACTTCCTGTTGGCGATATTTCCGTTTATCATCTTCTTGTTCACACTGATTCCCCTGATCCCCATTCCCGATTTCCAGGCCCGTCTGTTCGATCTGTTGCAGGAAGTCCTTCCTAATCATGCCTTCATTGCTGCCAAAAGCACCATCAGCGATATTATGAGTGAAAGGAAACTGGACCTTTTGTCAATTGGTTTTATCTCTTCGATGTACTTTTCCACCAATGGCATCGGCACCCTCATGAAAGCCTTTAACAAATCGTCACTCTCTCCCGAAACACGCCCTTTCTTCAAACAACAATGGACTGCCATCTGGCTCACCTTCACCATGGTAGTATTACTGATACTCAGCGTTACCAGTATCATCACCAGCGAAATCATGATCGGCTGGCTGCGCCGCGAACAGATCTTCGCGGGCGGGTGGGTCAAGTTCAGCCTGCAATCCGCCCGCTGGCTTATTATTGCCGGACTTTACCTGCTGGCCGTCTCCCTTTTGTACTATTACGGCCCCTCCAGGCACCGTGTATGGAAGTTCTTTACTCCCGGTTCCCTTTTCGCCACTTTCCTGGCCATTGTCGCTTCTATGCTGTTCACCTTCTTCATCAGTAATTTCGGCACCTATAACAAAATCTACGGCTCCATCGGCGCCCTGATCATCATCATGCTCTGGCTGTACTTCAACGCCATCATCCTGCTGCTCGGATTCGAACTCAACGCCGCCATTGAACTCTCCAAACGCAGCATCAAGGTAGAACCTACCCACAACAGTTTCCGGGAAACCGAAACACCGGGTTAAACACTCCTCGGATCTGCTTTTAGTGTCATTTTTCCGCAACGGGTGACTTCCAGGGAGGGGCAGCCGAAATCGGCGACTATTTTGCCCTCCAGAAGATACAAGCCTGCTCCACGCAGGGGATAGGTAACCAGGGAGGGCGGAAAGTGAACGGTGTCGAAGAATTTGCCTTCTGCATCGAGGAAAGTGCCGAATTTCATGATGTCGCCGCGTTTGGTCTTTACCGTTTTTTCGGCTATAAAATCTCCTGTCATGCGAATGATCCTGCTCTGGTGGGCAAGCATTTCCCTGGCTGTAATATCACCGCGATAACTACTTCCGGCCAGATCAAAAAAGTTTCCGGAGACTGGGAATCCGATCAATTCTATTTCATCGTACAGGTCTTCGATGGGGGATGTTTCCAGTTTGGGCAGTACCGGTTTACGACTGTGACTTTCGAATAAGGGCATTGCCGCCGAATTCCGGGAAGCGCCCGAAAGTAGTAAGTGTGCTTCCCATAACAGCTCTTTTTTACCAATGCCGGTAAAGCGAAATGCTCCGGTGCGTATCAGGATAATGAGTTGTTCCAGGGCAGCGCCTGTTCGCAGGACAAAATTCTCCAGGCTTTGGTAGTCGCCGTTGCGTTGTCGTTCATCGGGGATCCGCCGGGCCAGTTTTGCTTCCAGGTTTAACAGGCAATCGAAGCCCAGGTAAATGTCCTTGCCGTAGATGGTAGCATTGAAAAGGCTCTGGTTAACGCAGGGAACACGAACGATGGCACCTGCCTGCTTTGCTTCGTTGACATATACCTTTCGATTGTAAAACCCACCGTAGTTATTCAATACTGCAACCATGAATTCGCGGGGGAAATAAGTTTTCAGGAACAGGCTCTGGTAACTTTCTACGGCAAAAGATGCGGAATGTGCTTTATTGAAGGAATATCCGGCAAAGCTTTCCATTTGCCTCCAGATCTCGCGGCTTACTTTCTCGTCGTAACCGCAGGCGTTGCAGTTGGCAAAGAATTTATCTTCGATCTCTACCAGGCGGTCCTTGTTTCGGTATTTTCCGGACATCATGCGGCGAAGAACGTCAGCATCGGCCATGTCCAGTCCGCCGTAGGCATTAGCGATTTTCATGACATCTTCCTGATATACCATCACTCCATAGGTTTCTTCCAGTTGTTCGCGGAATACCGGATGGGGGTAGATCGCCTGGGTTGGATCGTGATGTCGTTTGATAAATTGGCCCATCATGCCTGAAGAGGCTACTCCCGGACGGATGATGGACGAGGCGGCTACCAGGGTCCGGTAGTCATCGCAACGCAGTTTAGTCAGCAACTGGCGCATGGCAGGGGACTCGATGTAAAAACAGCCGATGGTATTGGCGCTCTTTAGCTGGGCAGCGATCTTCGGGTCGGTAAAAAACCGTTTCGGGTTAGATGTGTCAATAACCTCTCCCCTGTTCCTGCGAACGATCTCCCGGCAGTCCTTGATATGGCCAATGCCCCGCTGGGAAAGAATGTCGAACTTCTCAAACCCAATATCTTCGGCAACATACATGTCAAACTGCATCGTGGGAAGTCCTTTGGGCGGGTAATCCATGGCGGAATAATAGCTGAGAGGCTGTTCAGAGATCAGAATGCCGCTGGAATGGATGGTACGCTGGTTTGGAAAATCGGCCATCCGGTTGTAAACGCTCAGGATGGTGTTGGTAACTTCGTTTTTATTCAGCATATGCCTGGGGTCGCGCACCAGGCGGTCGATGTCAGACTTGGGCAGGCCATATACCTTGCCGAGCTCGCGCAAAATGCTGCGGCTGCGGAACGTGCTCATCGCTCCCATCAGGGCAATGTGTCCGGTTTGATAACGATTGAAAATATAATCATATATCTCGTCCCGCTCGTTCCAGCTGAAATCGATATCAAAATCAGGCGGCGATTTCCTTTTCGGATTCAGAAATCGCTCAAAAGGCAGGTTTAGCTCAACAGGGTCCACATCGGTGATGCCCAGGCAGTAGGCCACGGCGCTGTTGGCGCCACTCCCCCGCCCCACGTAATGAAAATCGCGTCCCCGGGCATAGCGGCAAATATCATCGGTGATCAAAAAGTAACTGGAAAATCCCAGTCGTTCAATGATCTCCAGCTCCCGGATGACACGCTCCAGAGCGGCTTTATCTCTGGCACTATAACGCCTTGCAAAGCCGTCTTTTGTGTATTTATGCAGCAGCTGACGGTCATTGAAGGGGTTACCGGTAAAAGTTTTTTTATTTTTATTGTTTGGGCTGAAATCAAAATCAAAGACGCAACTGTCCAGTAGCTGACGGGTATTGCAGATCAGGACCGGGAAATCGCGGTAAAGTTCCATGAGCTTCACCTTCGGCATAAAGGTCTCGCTTCGCGGGGCAACCATACCCGGATTTAATTGCGACAACAGAATGTTGTGGTCGATGGCCCGCAACTGGCAATGCAGCTTATAGTCGGCAGGGGCGAATGAAACCGGGGCAAGAATGACGTACCGCTCCAGGTTGGCGGCGGGTTCCAGGCGAATACGGTTCAGCTCGGCGGGACGGATCCCGATGTATTCGTTGTCTCGCAGGGTGGTGACCCGGCGCGTGCCGTATGGATAAACGATAACTGCATGACTGAACGCAGGGGCTGTTTGGGGCAGTTGTTTTTTCTTTTGACCAATGGTAGTCATCCATTCGTTTAGTTCCCGGAACCCTTCATGGTTCCGGGCGATGCCTATATATAACAGCAGGTCTGCATTGCGGTATTCCATGCCGGCAAGGATGTTCAGCCCTGCCCGGCGACCCATGCGGATGCATTCCAGCGATCCGGTGCTGTTGTTGATATCGGTGAGCACAGCAGTATCGTAGCCGCCCTGCATCATGCCTTCTATCAGATCCCGGGGGCTCAGCGTGCCATAACGCAGGCTGTAATAACTATGCAGGTTGAGCAGCATCTTTTAAACTGATCCCCCGTTGAATAAGTTCAATACCATAACGGGTACGGATGCGGTCCATAGCTTCCATAAGGCTGATTTCTTCCCGGGTATCGTTGAACAGGTCAACCTGGTAACTGCCATGGATCAGGTTAGAGAACCGTACACCAATGAGCCTGATGAGCATCCGGCGGCTGTATAGATCCCGGAATACTGTCATGACTTTATCGGTGATCGCTTTCTCGGAATTGGTGTAAGGCACTTTTACTTGCCGGGTATGAGTGTCGAAATTGCTATAGCGGATCTTAAGGGTAAGGCAGCCCGTTAGTTTTTGCTCGCGGCGCAGATCGAAGGCGAGCTTGTCAACCATAGAGGCCAGGGTCCGTTTCAGAAAGTCCATATCGATGGTATCTTGCTGGAAGGTAGTTTCCTTGCTCATGGATTTTTGTTCATGAAAGGGCACCACGGGGGTATTGTCTTCGCCATTGGCCTTCCGCCAGATAGTGACACCGTTTTCGCCCATAACTCGCCGCATGGTAAAGGCTTCCATTTCCTGCAGGGTGTGAATGCGGTGAACCCCCATGTTGCGCAGCAAGGTGTATGATTTTTCGCCAACCATGGGGATCTTACGGATAGATAGTGGCGCCAGGAATGCTTTCTCGGTTCCCCGGGCTACTTGCCATTCGCCGCAGGGCTTGGCTTCACTGGTAGCTATTTTTGAGACGGTTTTACTGGTGGACAGGCCGAAGGAAATGGGTAGTCCTGTTTCCCGGATGATTCGTTGGCGCAGTTCCCGGGTCCATTTCCAGCATCCGAAGTACCGGTCCATTCCGGAAAGGTCCAGGTAGTGTTCATCGATGCTGGCTTTTTCTACCACGGGAGTATATTCTTCGATAATTTCCGTGACGATACCGGAGTATTTTGAATAAAGGTCATGGTCGCCGCGCACAACGGTAGCTTCCGGGCAAAGCCGCAGGGCAAGCCGCATGGGCATGGCCGAATGAATGCCGAATTTGCGGGCTTCGTAGCTGCATGAGGCTACCACGCCCCGGTCGCTGCTTCCACCGATGAGGACGGGTTTATTATTCAGGTTGCTGTTCAGCAATCGTTCAACGCTCACAAAAAACGTATCCAGGTCACAGTGTACAATATGCCTTTGCATATGTTTTTGAGTATTTTTATTATATTTGCTATTATTAGTGACATTCTCTTGCTATCAATAATAACAAATGAAAAGTAAATTGCAAAAGATTTTTTTCGGGTCGAACCTGAAATTTTTGAGGGAACGAAAAAAAATTAGCCAGGAGGCTCTTGCAAAGCAGCTGGAGATTACCCGGGCGAA
>DATCYD010000002.1:0-7097 GCA_036570465.1 Anseongella sp. | reverse complement strand
CGGTGATCATAAAGGCTTCTAAGACCATTGCTAAAGGCGATGTGTTTACCGAGTTCTTCCTGATGAGTATTGCTACCATGGGTGCCTTTGCCATCGGGGAGTACGCTGAAGGGGTAGCTGTTATGCTTTTTTATGCCGTCGGGGAATTGGTCCAGGATGCAGCAGTGAGCCGCGCAAAAAGAAATATCAAGGCGCTGCTGGATATTCGTCCTGAAACGGCCAATGTGCTTATGAACGGCCGGTATAAGGAAGTCCATCCGGAAGAAGTATCTTTCGGTGCAACCCTTCAAGTGAAAGCAGGTGAAAAGGTGCCGCTGGACGGCACCATGTTAAGCGAAGGCAGCTCTTTCAACACGGCGGCGCTTACCGGCGAAAGTACACCGGCAACGATCGTAAAAGGCGAAAAAGTGCTGGCAGGAATGATCAACGTTGATAAGGTGGTTGAAATAGAAGTCGTTCGTGAGTTCAATGAGAGCTCCCTTGCCCGTATACTTGTTTTGGTACAGGAAGCTACTTCCCGAAAGGCACGCACGGAACAGTTCATCCGCCGGTTTGCCAAGGTATATACGCCCATTGTTACCTTTTTAGCCATAGCGCTGGCTTTGTTTCCATTTTTTTTCATCGACAACTATGTGTTCGAGGACTGGCTTTATAGGGCCCTTGTTTTCCTGGTGATCTCCTGTCCCTGTGCGCTGGTCATCTCGATTCCGCTCGGGTATTTCGGAGGCATTGGGGCGGCTTCCAGGAACGGCATCCTATTTAAAGGTTCCAATTACCTGGACCTGATGACAAAAGTGCATACCGTAGTGATGGACAAAACAGGGACCCTTACCAAAGGCGTGTTTAATGTTCAAAAGGTGAGCGTGACCGATTTTGATAAGCAGTTATTACTGAAGCTTACGGCGGCGCTCGAAAGCAGTTCCACGCATCCAGTTGCAAAGGCGGTGGTAGCTTATGCCCAAAAATCGGAAGTGCCCTATCAAAAAGCAGTAGCAAGAGAAACAGAAGAAATTGCTGGTCACGGGCTGAAAGGTAATGTGGATGGATTCAAGATACTGGCCGGAAACCTCAAATTGCTGCAAAAGTTTGGCATCGAGTATGATGCTTCGGTGGGTGAAACAGTGAATACCGTAGTAGCGGTTGCCGTTAACGGAAAATATGCAGGCTATCTGGAAATAGCCGATGAAATAAAAGAAGACAGTCAGGCCGCTATCGATCTCCTGCATAGCTATCATATCCGCACAGTCATGCTATCGGGTGATAAACAGTCGGTGGTGGATAAAATAGCCCGCCAGCTTCGCATCGACGAGGCTTATGGCGGATTGCTGCCTGAAGACAAAGTTCAAAAAGTAGAAGAGACAAAGCAATCTTCCTCCGAAACCGTGGCTTTTGTAGGAGATGGCATTAACGATGCACCGGTACTGGCTGTAAGCGACATCGGCATAGCGATGGGCGGCCTGGGCAGTGATGCAGCCATTGAAACAGCGGATGTAGTGATCCAAACCGATCAACCTTCCCGCATTTCTACGGCCATTATGATCGGCAAAGCGACGAAAAGGGTCGTTTGGCAAAATATTGGGCTGGCCTTCGGCGTCAAAGCGATCGTCCTGGCGCTGGGCGCAGCGGGCGTGGCAGGCATGTGGGAAGCGGTATTTGCAGACGTAGGTGTAGCCCTGCTAGCCATTCTGAATGCGGTAAGGGTACAGAAAATGAATTTTAAGTAAGAGTTCCTGAACAACTTGACGCTATTCCCTGCGCATCTCTTGCGCTTCCTTAATTTCGTCCATCAGCGCGATTTACCCTTTTCGAGATTGAATGACTTGCGTTGAAAGTTTTTTACTTCAGGATCATTGACAGTAGCTTACTTATCATAATGGCCGACGAAGGGTGATAGCCAGTCAATCAAAGCTTAAGTTCCGCAGCGATAAACTCTTTGACGCCTTTAACGCCCGTTAGCATTAACCAGGCTTCGCCTTTATCTCCACTAATCGAAAGATCAAAGATAAAACAATCGCAGCATTCCCGCTCGGATTTGATGAATTCCAACAGCTCATCCAGTACTTCATCCGTGCCTTCAAACCGGTAGGCAAATCCGTCCAGCAGTTCTTTTTTTTCCAAAACCTGCTTTTTCAGGCTGGCTAGTACAGTTTCCTGGCGTTTCCGCAGTTCGGGGGTGGATAATTTGCAATAGAATTCCGTTCTTTTGAGCCTGGCCCGGAATTCCCCGGGAAATTCCAACGCATTTTCATTAGTTGTCATGGTATTCTTTTTTTGTTTCTATTCTTTACCTGTCACAGCCGATGGGCATTTTACCGATCCATAGCTGCAATACACGCAGCAGTCGCCTTTTAGTGGTGTCAACCTGGAGCCGCAGTTTTCACATTCGTAGAAATAAACACAAGCATCGTCCGGCATGATCTCCTCCTTCTTATGCCCGCAATTGGGGCAGGTGATTATTGAATGGAGCTTGCTTCCTTTCCCTTGCGGATGACAATCCCTGCAGGAATCCGGCAATCTGCCATGATAATAGTTTACACCTGTGGCTGCCAAAAGCCCAAATATACCGGCGTATAGAAAGTATGTCAGGTAGTCATCGCTCCCAAAATAATAACCATAGAAGATCAAGGTAGCAGTCGGAATGGCAATTATTAACGGATAGACACCGCGATGCCTGCGGTAGGAAATAAAAAGCCCGGTAAGCGAAATGACGACCATTGCCTGGAACAGCCATATGGTCCAGCCGCCGAAAAGTTCAAAGCTCCCCAGGCCAAGGGTGGCCGCCGCGAACATAAAAAGCGGGAAGCAGCAGGGTGAAAGCAGGACAATCACCGCCAGCCCGATGATGCCTAATTTATCTATGCTGTCCGCGAATTTCATGATCGTTTTACTGGGTTCCTCTTCGTATCTTTACAAAGGTAAACCGTGGAGTATAGTCCACTGTCAAGTAAAAATTGAATTTTTATGCTGATCGGTGAATTATCAGAGAAAACCGGCTTTTCCAGGGATACTATTCGCTTTTTTGAAAAGCAGGGGCTGATACAGCTCGACCGGAAACAGCGACGGGATAATAACTATAAAGAGTATCCGGAGGAAGTGCTGAACCGGTTGATTGCCATAAAGCGGATCAAACAGCTTGGTTTTACATTAAAGGAAACAGCCGGCCTGTTGGATATGATGGAAGAAAATGCGGCCACATGCAATAACGTGAGTAATTTCATCCTGCAGAAAGTGGAACTGTTGGAGGCGAAGATCCGTGAACTAACCGCCCTGCGCAGCCAATTGCTTAGCAGTCTGCAAAGATGCAAGCAAAATGAAGATCTTGAAGTGCGCCAGAAGAATTGCCCTATTCTTACCGCCGACTAGGTTCCCGTTGTTTGAACGAAATCATAGGCGCAGGGCTATACCTTTTTAATGGCCGTTCAAGCCCGAACCCCCTGCGCGTAAGGTAATCCCGCCAAAGCTGGAGCAACAGCAGTTTAAGATAAGGTACCCAATGAGCTTCCTGTCCCGCCATAACAAAGGTGCGGTGAGTCAGTTTTCTTTCTTCTGCGAAGACCCATTGTTCTCCATCCATGCCTTTTGAAAATTCCGTCCTGGAGGGGTACTTCGATGGGCGTATACCGTTTCTGGCCGGATGTCGGTTATGCCCCACCAGGGCGCTTCCAGAGAGGCCCTTATTTATATATGATCATACCCTGGTTTAAGAGGAGATTGCCTTCTTTCAGCAGCAATACAGCCCGGAAGGTGCGAAAGAAAAGCTGAGGGAATACGCCGGAAAAGTGATGGATGAATGCCCGCAACTTCAAGCGCATTGGCATCGATAGCAATCGGGTCCCGCTTTGGTTCGGTAAGCTGGAAAATAACCGGTACTACAGCTATAGAGGCGCGGAAGTAAAGCAGGGACAAAAAATCGGGGTAAAAGAAGGAGGAGGAACAGATGCACGTGGAGGTGATCGTCAGCCGGAAAGCCATCACAAACAAAATCAAGCTTAGTCCTCAAAATACGTCCCGAGGCCCGAAATGCCCGTCACTCGAAAATAATAGAGTAGTTCGACCTCGTGGCCTTCAAGCAATCCGGTGAAACCTTATTCGCGTTCCAGTATTTTTCAGCGTTTCTCCAGAATCGTACCTTTACTTAGTACGTTTCAGAAAGAATACGCTCTAGTTCATGAAGTTGCTCATAGTAGAAGACGAGGTCGCCTTGCTGAAGGATCTTGGCGCTTTTGCCGAGAAAGAAGGCTTTATGTTCGACCTGGCCGGAGATTACCGTTCAGCTTTGGAGAAAATCATGCTGTATCAATATGATTGCATCATCCTGGATATCAATCTTCCGGATAACAGCGGATTTTCTATCCTGGAAACCTTGCATGAGCAGCAAAAATCGGATGGGGTGCTGATCCTGTCGGCCAGGGATTCCCTGGATGACAAACTGAAAGGGCTGGGATTGGGAGCAGATGACTACTTAACCAAGCCGTTCTACTATTCGGAACTGAATGCACGGATCAAAGCGATCGTTCGCAGAAAGCAATTCAAAACAAGCAAAGAGGTTCGTTTCAGCAATATTCAAATTAACCTTGATCAGCGGTTAGTTGCCGTAAGCGGGAATCAGGTTAACCTGACCAAAAAAGAATATGCCATCCTGACACACTTGATCAGTAACCGGAAAAGGATCCTCTCCAAGGTCGCCCTGGCCGAGTATATCTGGGGGGATTATGTAGATGAAGCCCAGAGCTTTGATTTTCTTTTTTCGCACATCAAAAACCTGAAACGCAAGTTAAAAGAGGCAGGTGCCGGGGCGGAGATCAGTAATATCTATGGTGTGGGTTATCAAATCAAAGAACCATGAAGCTGCTCAGCTATACCTCCAGGACCCAGCTCGTTTTGTTCCTTGTTCTTTTCGGGGTTTTCGCGGCGGTATTTTATCTGGTCATGCGGTGGAATGTGTACAGGAATGTGGATGAGGTACTGTACAACCGGAAAATGAACCTGCTGGCTTATCTTCAACAACATCCCCGAGCGCCCTATGCCGGCGATAATCCCCTGGATGATTTTACGTTTTACAAAATCGGCGAGCCAGCTTTTCGCAATGGAAAAGAGGCTTACTCCAATACGCTGATTTATGAACCGGTAGACGATGAACTGGATGAATACCGGAAGCTGGTCAGCTACGTAAAGTTGCACGGAAACTTTTATCGCCTGGAGATCATAAAACCACACCTGGAAGCCAATGAAATCATCACGACGGTCGCCATTACCCTGGGAGGGTTATTCGTGGGACTCACCCTCTGCTACTATGTTTCTCAACGGATCATCTCCCAAAAAATCTGGAAGCCGTTTTACGAGTTGCTGGAAAGGCTCCGGCGATACCGTATGGATAAAGCAACAGAACCGGAACTTCCTGCCTCACGCATCGATGAATTCAAGGCATTGAATGAAGCAGTAGCTGAGCTAAGCAGTAAAAACAAAGAAATCTTTGAAAGTCAAAAGCAATTTACCGAGAATGCCTCTCACGAAATGCAAACCCCACTCTCTGTTATCCAGTCCCGGCTGGAAGCCCTGATCGAGCGACCCGAGCTAACCGGCAAACAAGCTGAGATTATCGAAGGCATTATATCCTCGACTCAGCGGCTCAAAAAACTGAACAAAACCCTGTTGTTATTATCCAGGATCGAGAACAAGCAATTTCCCCTTACGGACCAGGTAGCCGTAAAAGAAACTATTGACCGTATGCTCGTTCATTTTGAAGAGCAAAAAGAAAAGCTGAATCTGACCGTACAAATACAAAATGCCTCCGATCTGACCGTGAAAGGAAATACCTTGCTTACTGAAATGCTGATCCAGAACCTGCTCAAAAATGCGTTTGTTCATAATACGGATAACGGCAAGGTACTCATATCTCTGGATGCCGGCTGCCTGACCATCGCCAATACCGGGCAGGCAGACAAGCTGGATAACGGAAAGATCTTTGACCGCTTTTACAAGCGATCCGGACATGCCGAAACCTGGGGACTCGGACTCTCGATCGCCCGTAAAGTGTCAGAGACCAGTGGGTGGTCTTTGCACTACACTCATCAGGCTGGGCAGCACATCTTCAGCTTGTATTTCTGAAATTTCAGCATTTCTCCAGAATCGGCCCTTAGCTTTGAGATGTGAGCATAAAGCTGCCGTTAATCCTGTTGTTCATGTATTCAACCTGCACAGCGCAAACCAGTAAGCCCGATACCATTTACGCATATTTTACCGGCGAGACGATCCGGCTGGACGGCAGGCTGGATGAGGAAGCATGGCAGCAAGCGGCGCACATCAGTAATTTTACCCAGCGGGAATTGAATGTCGGCCAGCTGGCTACTGAACGCACCGAAGTAGCGATGGTCTATACTTCCGAAACGCTTTATATCGGTTTCTGGGGTTATGACAGCCGGCCTGACAGGCTGGTGGCCCGGGAAATGAAGCGGGATTTCGATTTTGATCTGGAAGATAATTTTGAAGTGATCATCGATACCTATAACGATGACCGAAACGGCTTCCTGTTTGTTGTAAACCCTAACGGAGCCCGGGCGGATGTACAGGTGATCAATAACGGGGAATCGGAAAACACGTACTGGGACGGGGTCTGGGATGCCAAAACTACTGTTACGGATGAGGGCTGGTTTGCCGAAATCGCCATCCCCTTTTCTACGCTGAAATTCCGTACCCGTATCGAACGGCAGGTCTGGGGGATCAATTTCGAGCGGAATATCCGCCGGAAACGGGAACAACTGCTCTGGCAGGGATGGTCGCGGGACTCGGAGCTGGAGCTGCTGAACCGGGCCGGTACTCTGGTGGGGTTGGACAGCATTCTCAGTAAGAATTTTATCGAGACCAAACCCTACGTTATTGGCGGGGGCGAGTTTACACCCGGCGGGGATCAAGGAGAGCTCAACGCAGGCGGAGATATCAACTACCTCATCACGCCTGCCCTGCGGATGAACCTGACATTTAACACGGATTTTGCCCAGGTGGAGGCCGACCAGCAGCAGATCAACCTGACGCGTTTTCCGCTGTTTTTTCCAGAGCGAAGGGAGTTTTTCCTGGAGGGGCAGGATTATTTTGATATG
>DATCYD010000001.1:0-18812 GCA_036570465.1 Anseongella sp. | reverse complement strand
CAGTACCGGGCATTCCCCGGGAAAGCATCCGGGCCAGCATCAGCAGCGGAAGCCTTTCAGGAGGGAACGGAAACTATACGGCACGGGTCACAAAGGCCGGAACTACCGTCGTTTCTGTGAGCGCTGAAATAAGTGGGGAAGTACGTGCGCTGGGAAGCCAGACTTTCCGGGTAAAGACCGTTCCCCCTCCCATTGCCAAGTTCGGTGGCATCAGCAGCGGAACGCTTAGCGCATCGGTGGCCAAGGTTCAGCCCGGGGTATTCGCCGTCCTGGAGCATTTTGACTTCGATATGAAATTTACGGTCACACGTTTTACCATGATCATTTCCAGGAGACGTGCCGACCCATTCGTACAAACCGCCAGTAGCAATGCGCTCACGGCCCAAATGAAGCAGGCGCTGAACACGATCGGCCCGGGGGATGTGGTAGCGATTGACGATATTTACGTCCGCGGTGGTGATGGCACCAACCGGAAACTGGAGCAAGGAATTGCAATAAGAATACAATAAACAAGAAGGGAAGCGGCCATGAAAGTGAAGTTCATTTTATCAGGAATTATGCTGGCAGGCGCCCTGCAGGTAGCCGCGCAGACACAGCAACCCAGGGACAAGGCGTATGTGGAGGAGAATACGATAAGCTCGCAACCGATCCCCTATCCATATATGCGCGAAGCAGATGTCATGTGGGAAAAAAGGGTTTGGCAGGAAATCGACGTTCGCGAGAAAATGAACGAAGTACTAATGCACCCCTCGTCCAACTTGTTTACTGTACTTATGAATGCAGTAAAGGCCGGAGAATTAACCGCTTATGACCCTAACCCGGTTTCGGCAGACGACCCCGGTGATGAATTTCGCCAGATCCTGCCTCCCGACCGGGTGATGGCCGGCATGGGCGGCGGATACGATACCATCCAGGTCCCGGACCTGAACGATCCCAATATTCTGCGGGATACGATTATTCAGAACACGTTTGATCCTACTACGGTTCAGAAATTCCGCATCAAGGAGGACTGGATATTTGACAAGCAACGCTCTGTGATGGAGCCGCGCATCATCGGCCTGGCGCCTCTTTATGCCCAGCCCTTGCCTACCGGAGATACGGTTTACGTTCCCATGTTCTGGGTATATTATCCGGAAGCAAGGCCTATCCTTGCCAATGTGGAGGTATTCAACCCAAACAATCAGGCAACCAACTTATCTTTTGACGATCTGTTCATCCAGCGCCTGTTCGCCAGCTATATTGTCAAGGAAGCCAATTCAGAAGGCATTCCCATCAAGGCTTACGCTCAGGGGAAGGACGAGATGTTTGAGTCCAGGCGCATCAAGGAAGAGATCTTCAATTACGAACACGATCTCTGGGAATATTAATCTGGTTAAATGCCCTCCGGAAAAAAACTTAGTCATCTGGGACGCGATAAAGAGGCCACGATGGTGGCCATCGACCACAAGCAAGCGACGCGCCGGATCGCAGTGGCCGAATGCGTTGTCAGGCTACCCTCTGAGCTGGAACAGGTGCTGGAAGAGAACGAACTTTATATGCCAAAAGGTGCTGTTTTTGAAACAGCGCGGATCGCCGGTATTATGGCGGTTAAAAAGACATCAGAGCTTATTCCGCTTTGTCATCCCATTCTGATCGAAAAATGCAACCTGCATTTTCAGCTGGAACATGAGGGCAAGGTACTGATCCGATGTACAGTAGGTACCAGTGGCAAAACCGGCGTGGAAATGGAAGCTCTGACCGGTGCAAGCGTTGCCGCATTGACCATCTATGATATGTGCAAGGCTGTTTCTCACGAAATCGTCATCGGTCCACTCCGGCTTATTGAAAAAACCGGCGGCAAATCAGACTTCAAAGCCACCGATGAACAGGCATGAAGACATCATGGTCCCCCCGGTATTGAACGGGCTTATACTTTGTGGAGGCAAAAGCCACCGCATGCAGGAAGATAAGAGCCTTCTGAAATACCGGGGCATTCCCCATTGGCAATACATCTGTGATTTACTGGATCCTATTGTGGATGATACCTGGATTTCCTGCAGAAAAGACCAGGCCGGACAATTTGAAACAGGAACAAAGCTTCTCTTTGACCGGAAAGACATCCATGCGGCAGGACCTGCCGGTGGCCTGCTGGCTGCATGGAACCGCTTCCCGGACAGGGCCTGGTTGGTGGTTGCCTGCGACCTTCCACTGGTTACAGCCCAAAGCCTTACAGGACTGGTAAACAGCCGTGACCCAAAATCGCCCGCAACTGCCTTTCTGAACCGGGAAAAAAACTGGCCGGAACCCTTGTTGGCTATTTGGGAACCTGCCGGATTACAGATCCTTGCCGCAAATGCAGAAATGGATCGATATTGCCCGCGGAAGACCCTTGAGCAATGTCAGGCAAGCCTGGTCCCCTTTCCGAACAGCGAAGAACTTTTTAACGCCAATACTCCCGAAGACCGTGAACAAGCCCGTCGTTCCCTGGCACATCGCCCCTCCCCGCACCGGTAGTAAAAACTTTATGTGATTTTTTGAGTTTTGATCTGTATTTTTGATAAAATTATAGATTTTATGAAAGTTCGCATCAAAAATAACACAGTACGCTTTAGATTGGATCAAATTGATGTAGAAAACATAAAACACAATGGGTTTTGTGAGGAAGTTTCGCAGATATTGGATCAAAAATTGGTCTTCTCTATTAAAAATGGAGAGAATAAGCCGAACAATGTTCAATTAAGCCCGTTCCGATTAGAAACAACAGTTCCCGAAGATTCTATTATACCTGTTCTGGATGGATCACAGACAGGAATCACGTTTACGCTTCCTAATCCTGATGGCACCATGCTAACCATAATGATCGAAAGAGACTTTAAATGCCTTGTTCCCCGCGGCGAAGAGGATGAACATGCATTTGAAAACCCCTTAGCAGGCTCCGGTTCCTGTTAGTTCCTCCACACGCACATCAGCCCCCCTATTCCTCTCGCGGGCATCTTTTTACGTATAATTACTTATTTTTTAATAAAATTCTGGCCATTTATTGATTTTTTACGTAGTTTTGAAGCGTGATATAAGAAATATACGTAAAAAATAGCGCAATATGGAAGTAATAGTCATTGGAAACGGGATGGTCGGTTACAAGTTCTGCGAAAAACTACGTAAGAAAGCAGGTGTTCATCAGATACGCATCACCGTTTACGGGGAGGAGCCTCGCCCCGCCTATGACCGGGTACATCTGAGTGAGTATTTCAATGGCAAAAGCGCTGACGACCTGCTCATGGCACCGGCATCCTGGTATGCTGAGAATGACGTAACCCTGGTTACCGGAGAATTGGTAACAGCAATTGATCGGGACCGGAAAACCATCACCACCCACAAGGGAAGCACGGCCAGGTACGACAAACTGGTGCTGGCTACCGGATCTGCTGCCTTTGTTCCGATGATCCGGGGCATTGAAAAACAAGGTGTATTTGTTTACCGTACCATCGAAGACCTGAATGCAATACTGGCCTATGGGAAGAACGTCCGAAACGCCGTTGTGATGGGTGGCGGACTTCTTGGACTGGAAGCAGCCAAAGCCATGCTGGACATGGGCCTTCGCACCAGCGTCGTTGAATTCGCACCGCGCCTCATGCCCCGGCAGCTGGATGAAGCAGGCGCCGCATTGTTGCGCCAGCGCCTGGAAGCGCTTTCCATCGACATCTATACCGGAAAAAATACGGTTGAACTATTGGGAAACGCCCGCCTGAGCGGATTGAAATTCTCCGATGATTCCGTACTTGAAACAGGCATGCTGGTTATTTCTGCAGGCATCCGGCCACGGGACGAACTGGCCCGGGAGTCCGGAATAACCACCGGTGAACGGGGTGGAATTGTTGTCAATGACCAGCTGTTGACCAATGATCCGGATATTTATGCCATTGGCGAGGCCGTCCTGCACCGGGAAAAGGTTTACGGGTTGGTGGCACCGGGCTACGAAATGGCAGAATGTGTGGCTGCTTCCCTCGCCGGAGAAGTGGCCGGGGATTTTACTGGATTCGACATGTCATCTAAACTAAAACTGATTGGCGTTGATGTCGGAAGTTTCGGAGATCCGTTTGGGGATGATAGCACATCCGTCCCCATTGTGTATGAGGACCGCACAGCCGGTATATATAAACGAATAAACATTTCCTCAGACGGGAAGCGTCTGTGCGGCGGCATTTTGGTGGGCGACGCCTCGGCCTATAATATGTTGTTGCAGATCACGCAGAACGGCCTTTCCCTGCCCACCGACCCCGCTGACCTGATCCTGGGCGCCCGGGGCGCCGGTAAGGAAGAAGGAGCCGGGATAGCCGCGCTTCCGGCGGAAGCACAGATCTGTTCCTGCGAAAACATCAGCAAAGGGACGCTGTGCCAGGCCATTGAAAATCAGAACCTGACTACATTGGACGGAATAAAAAAAGCTACCGGCGCCTGCACGGGATGTGGAGGGTGTACCCCCATGGTGGCCGATTTATTAAAATACGCATTGGAATCGCAGGGGAAAACGGTAAAACAGGTCCTTTGCGAACATTTTGATCATTCCCGTCAGGAATTGCTGGACCTGATTCGCATACAAGGCATCCGCAGTTTCGATGACCTGCTTGACGCACACGGAACAGGTGACGGCTGCGAAATATGCAAGCCGGCGGTAGCGTCCATGCTTTCCAGCGTCTGGAATGAACCATTGCCAAAGCAAAGCACCATTCAGGATACCAATGACCGCTTTCTGGCCAATATTCAGAAGGGCGGCTCCTATTCGGTAGTGCCGCGGATCCCGGCTGGAGAGATCACTCCCGCGCAGCTGCTGGTGATTGCCCTGGTTGCCGGTAAATACAAGCTCTATACAAAAATCACCGGTGGCCAGCGCATCGATCTGTTCGGAGCCAGCCTGGAACAGCTTCCGGCCATCTGGAAGGAATTGACCGAAGCCGGTTTTGAAAGCGGACATGCGTATGGCAAAGCGCTTCGAACGGTGAAAAGTTGTGTAGGGTCCACCTGGTGCCGTTATGGTGTGCAGGATTCGGTAGGCTTCGCCGTGGAAATTGAAAACCGATATAAAGGCATCCGCGCTCCCCATAAAATAAAAAGTGCCGTTTCCGGCTGTATCCGCGAATGCGCCGAAGCCCAGTCCAAAGACTTTGGCATCATCGCCACGGAAAAAGGATGGAATTTGTACGTATGTGGAAATGGTGGCGCCCGCCCTCAGCATGCGCGCTTGCTGGCTACTGACCTGGACAGGGAAACCTGTATCCGCTACATCGACCGGTTTTTGATGTTCTACATTAAAACAGCTGATCCGCTTACCCGCACAGCCGCCTGGCTCAATAAACTGGACGGCGGAATCAGCTACCTGAAGGAAGTGGTCATCGAAGACTCCCTGGGCATTGCCGGACAGCTGGAAAAGGACATGCAGGAACTAATCTCCACCTACCACTGCGAATGGAAGAAAGTGGTCAATGATCCCACGCTTCAAGCCCCGTTCCGGCACTTCGTTAACAGCGAAGAAACGGATCCCGGTCTGCAGTTCACTGAGATCCGGGGCCAGAAAGTACCCGTTAACTGGGACTAATGAATTCAGATAATCATAACAAGATATATTTATGCAATCCTTACTGAAAGAACACGCACCAAAAGACACATCTGATGTCCGTACCTGGTTCCTGGCCGCTCCGGTGACCAACTTTCCTGAGAATGGCGGCGCCTGTGTCCGCTACAAGGACCTTCAGGTGGCGGTTTTTAATTTCTCCAGAAGAAAGGAATGGTATGCTTGCCAGAATCTGTGTCCGCACAAAAAGCAGATGATCCTCTCCAGGGGAATGGTGGGCTCCCATGCCGGGGAACCCAAGGTCGCCTGCCCCTTTCATAAAAAATCCTTCTCCCTGCGTTCGGGAGAATGCCTTAGTGGTGATGAATGCTCCATTACAACCTTTCCGGTGAAAGTGGAAGACGGACAGGTTTACATCGGGTTTGGCAGCTAAGCCGTATATTCGCTTTTGTGAAGACAAGCCGTTTTGCCCGTCTGGATGTATGGTACCTGATTTCCCTGGGATTGATCGCCCTGCTGATCATCACCTGCATGGTTCTGGTGCATCAGCAGACCGTTTTAATTCTCCTTTCAGTTACGTTGCTGCTGCTTTTACTTGAAACCGCACTGATATTCCTGCCCAGCGTCCAAAAAGTGAACAAAACCCTGAAAGGGTCAATGGAATCGGAAAAAAACGCCCGGAAAATGGCCAGGGAAATCGGCGCCCTTTATACCTCCCTGGAAAGGTCCTATGAAAAGATTTCCCATATCAACCGGCCGGTAGAGAATCCCCGTCTTTATGCCCGGGCAGACCATGGAGGCGGCGTGCACTACGTGAGTGAAACATACTACAAGTTAACCGGCCGTGGAAAACCTGCCGGGAACGGCCCTATTTCTACCATGCTGGGCGTTGAAAAAGGTTCCGGAGACTTTATGGACGCCCTGATCGATACTGTCAGCGAAGGAAAGAACTGGCAGGAAGAAATACGCCTGGAAACGGCCCATGGTCCAAAATGGCTACGGATAACAGTCGTTCCTATTTTTGGCGACGAAGGAGCCGTCCGGGAACTGCTTGTATTGGGATCGGATCTCACCCGCCAGCGACTGGCCGAACAGGACATGCATAAAAAAGACCGGGCGGCCATTGAGCGACGCATTAACGAACAAAAATTCCGTTCGGTCCTCATCCTGGAAGGACAGGAGGAAGAACGAAAACGGATCGCCATGAATATCCATGACGGCATCGGGCAGCTGATCACCTCCCTCAAATTCCAGCTGGAGTCCCTGGACCCGTCCCCTTCTGGCAAGGCCACCGAAAAACAGCGGGAAATCAACGGGCTGCTCAAGAAAATCATCCAGGAAGTGCGAAGGGTGACGTTCAACCTGAAACCGCCCGTACTGAGCGATTACGGCCTCAGTGCCGGCCTTAAAAATTTCATCCAGGAGATCAATAAACTCACCGAACCCGAACTGGAATTCAGAAACCTGAGTGATTTTGAAGAACGGTTGCCCTCCAAGACTGAAAACAATATTTTCCGAATTGTCCAGGAGGCGGTTAACAACGCCATTAAATATTCAGCATCACCTTCCATCGCTGTTACACTTTCCCATACCGATGCTGAACTGACTATTACCATCGAGGATCAGGGGCGCGGTTTTGACCGGCAACTGCTTAATCCGGGAAACTATGGAGCAGAATCCGGTCACGGTTTCTTCAACATGTCTGAACGAACCGAATACATCAATGGAAAGCTGGAAATAAGCCCTGAACCAGGGAAAGGCACAATTGTCCGGCTTTTTGTACCTTTAGGCAAATTTGAAGAAAGCGGTGATTTATGAATAAGATGACGGTGATCCTCGCCGATGATCATACCCTTGTCCGTAAAGGGATCAAGGCGATGCTGGAATCCGATGAAGACATAGAAGTAGTCGCTGAAGCAGGCAACGGCCTGGAAGCCCTTGAAAAAGCCCGTGAATTCAACCCCGATCTGCTGATCATGGATGTACGCATGCCGGTTATGACCGGCCTGGACGCATGCGGCCTGCTGTCCGGCTACGCACCCCGAACGAAAGCACTGATCCTTTCCATGCACGATTCGGAAGACTACGTATTGCAGTCGCTGAAGGCCGGCGCCTGGGGGTATCTGCTGAAAGATATCGACCGGAACGAGTTCATCAAAGCCCTGAAACAAGTGCATGCCGGCACCCGGTATTACAGCGGCGCCGTATCCAATGTGCTGGCCAGTCAGCTACTGAAGCCCTCGGAGAATCAGGTTGTCAGCAGTGTCCGGGAAGACCCGTATGGGCTTACCCGCCGCGAAAAGGAAATCCTGCGACTGGTCATCAACGGCAACCAGAATAAACAAATCGCCGAATCATTGGAAAAAAGCGTCCGTACTATCGAAACCCATCGCTTTAATATCATGAAAAAACTGGGTGTGAACAACGCCGTGGACATGGTAAATAAAGTGGTACGTGAAAACCTGGTATAAATCGTTACCAAATTACGTATAAATACGTAATTATTTTCTCAACTCTCCTTCATATTGAAATTATTTTACGTATAATTGCGTACGTAAAATGATTCTCATTGACCCCACCCATTCAACCAATGACATCACCAGGAACTCATAGATCTGCCTGCTCCTATTGCGGCACCGGTTGTGGCATCCTGGCACACCAGGACCGGAACGGTCACTTGCAGGTAGCCGGGGATCCGGAGCACCCGGTAAACCGGGGAATGCTGTGCTCCAAAGGCATGAATCTGCATTACGCCATGCAGGACCGCCGTGACCGCCTGCTGGTTCCGCAAATGCGCTGGAGCAAGGGACACCCCCTGCAGCAGGTTAGCTGGGATACCGCCATGCAACGGGCTGCCGCCGTGTTTAAAAGCATCATTGAAAAGAACGGTCCGGATTCGGTCGCGTTCTATCTTTCCGGCCAATGCCTCACGGAAGAATATTACCTGGCCACCAAACTGGTAAAAGGATACCTCGGTACCAATAACATCGATACCAATTCCAGGCTCTGCATGAGTTCCGCTGTTTCGGCATACACCAAAACACTGGGAGAGGATGCCGTGCCGGTGACTTACGAGGATATTGACCAGGCAGATTGTTTCCTGGTGGCCGGGGCAAACCCCGCCTGGTGCCATCCCATTATTTTCAGACGGGTGGAAGCAAGATTGCAAGCGCACCCCGAAGCCCGCCTGATCGTGGTGGACCCGCGTGTTACTCAAACGGCTTCCCAGGCCCACATCCACCTGCAAATTATTCCTGGCACCGATGTTTATCTCTATCATGCCATCGCCCGGACACTGATTGAAGAGGGGAACATCAATCCGGATTTTATCGGACGGCATACGGAAAATTTTGAAGCGTATAAAGGTCCTGTCTTTGATTATACGGTGGCCGAAGTGGCAAGCATATGCGGGATCGCGGAAGCTGATATCCGCCTGACTGCTTCCTGCATCGGTAACGCCGCCGGTTTTATCAGCATGTGGGCCATGGGGTTAAATCAGAGCGTCATTGGCGTGAATAAGAACCTGGCACTGATCAGCCTTCATCTGCTGACCGGAAAAATAGGGAAGGCGGGCTCCGGCCCGCTTTCCCTGACAGGGCAACCGAATGCCATGGGCGGGCGTGAAGCCGGAGGCATGGCCACTTTATTGCCCGCCCATCGCCGCCTGGACAATCCGGCTCATCGTCAGGAAGTCGCCGGATTCTGGAATGTCACCGAACTGCCTGAAGCGCCCGGCCTCACAGCCACACGCATGTTTCAAGAGCTTGAAAGCGGGAGCTTAAAAGCCATTTGGATCATGTGTACCAATCCAATGGTCAGCTTGCCCGATGCCAACCGGGTGGAGGCGGCGCTGAAAAATGCGCGTTTCGTAGTGGTGCAGGATATTTCCGATCAGAACCAGGCGCTTCCATTCGCCGACCTGGTGTTGCCTGCTGCCGGCCATTTCGAAAAAGAAGGAACCATGACCAATTCCGAACGACGGGTTACCTACCTGGGCAAAGTAACCGACCCACCCGGAGAAGCATTGCCCGATGCTGAAATTCTCCTTCGTTTCGGGCGTGCCATGGGATTTTCCGGCTTCCACCATGCCTCCATGGCCGATGTATTTGCCGAACACGCCGCCCTGACCAGGCATACCAACATCGATATCAGCGGCCTCAGCTACCGGAGGTTGCAGGAAGAAGGGAGTATGCAATGGCCAGTACCACATGAAAAGCATCCGGGAACTGCCCGTCTCTTTACAGACCGGCGCTTTTATACACCGAACGAAAAGGCGCGGTTTTTTTCCTTGGATGCCCGGAATCTTTCCGAAGCAACCAGCCCGGAATGGCCCCTGATTTTAACAACCGGCCGTATCCGGGACCAGTGGCATACCATGACCAAGACCGGAAAAGTGAACAAACTGAAACAGCATATCTCCAGGCCGTTCGTGGAGATTCACCCTGAAGATGCTGTTTCCAGGAATATCGGGGATGGGGACGTGGTCATGATTCGCAGCCGGCGCGGCCAGGTACGGACACGAGCCACAGTTACCTCATCGATCCGGCCTGGCGTGGTATTCATGCCCATGCATTGGGGGATGGTTCTTGGACAGACCGAAACACGAACCAACAACCTGACAAGCAACCTGATTGACCCGGTGTCGGGAGAGCCTGATTATAAATTCTCTGCCGTTGAGGTGGAAAAATATGTAAAGCCCCGGGAACGGATCGTGGTAGTAGGGGCCGGAGCGGCGGCCTACCGCTTTATCATGACGCACCGGGAACTGAACCGGGAAGATGAAATTCAGGTGTTTTCCCGCGAAAAGCATCCTTTCTACAATCGCGTGTTGCTTCCCGAATACCTGAATAACCACTTGCCCTGGGAACGGCTTCTGAAATTCAGGGACGGCGAATTTGACCAGCTGGATGTACGAATTTCTACGGAAAACGAAGTTATTGCAGTTAACCGGGAACGAAAAACCATAACCGACCGGCATGGAAGGGAACATCCCTACGATAAATTGGTGCTGGCTACCGGAAGCAATGCTTTTGTACCCAGAGACGTTCCCCTGCATTTACCTGGGGTATCTACCATGCGTAACCGGGAGGATGCCGACCGGCTGAAAGCCCGTATGCATTCAGATGCACATGTACTCATCGTGGGCGGGGGGTTGCTGGGATTGGAGCTGGCCGCATCCCTGCGTGAATCTGAGATTCGTGTCAGCATCGTGCAGCTAAGCGGACGACTGATGGAACGGCAACTTGACGCCCTCTCCAGCAGCATGTTACAGGATTTTGTCGAAGAAAAATGGATTCGGGTATTTACCCATGATCAGGTTCAGTCCATTCAGCCCCAAAGCGGGCACACGTCCGACACCGCATCCGGAACAGATGGAAAGCAACCCCTCACTGCCCGGTTGAAAAGTGGACGCCGCCTTGTCTGTGACGCCATTGTATTTGCGATCGGCACTCGTCCCAATATTGAACTGGCCATGGACTGCGGCTTGGAAACCGGTCGGGGTGTACTGGTCAATGATTACCTGCAAACCAGCGATCCGGATATTTTTGCCATGGGCGAGATTGCCGAGCACCGGGGCAAGATGAATGGCATTACAGCGGCGGCTGAACAGCAAGCCGGTGTTGCCGCCCGTTTCCTGAACGGCGACCTGACCAGTTTTTACGAAGGAACGCTTTCGATGAATATCCTGAAATTATCTGATTTTGACCTTTGTTCCCTGGGCATTCCCGAAATACCGGCGGGGGGCGATGGATACGAGGAGATCATCTTCACGGATAAATCCCAACGGTATTACAAAAAATGTATTATCAAAGACGATCGTCTGGTAGGCGCCGTCCTCATGGGCGATAAATCCGAGTTCGCCGAATTTAAATCGCTGATCGAAAACAAGCTTGAACTTGGTGAAAAGCGGCAAGCGTTGCTTCGGCCCGGAAAGGCGGCAGAACCGGCCAGGGGTAAACTGGTTTGCTCCTGTAACACCGTAGGAAAAGGAAACCTGGAAGAACTCATTTTTGCCGGCTGCAGTGATTTCGATGAGCTTTGCCGCCGGTCCGGAGCAGGACTGGGCTGCGGAAGCTGCAAGCCGGAAGTAAAAGAGATCCTGCTCAGCAACGTGGTTTCGGACGTTTTGAATTAACTTTACGGAATGGGAACCGAAGCCATCAAAACAGCCAAGAACAATCTGATCAGGGTATTTGTCCGGGGAGGCATTCTTTCCCCTGGCGATCTGCTGCGCATCATGGAGATCTCCCGAACGCTGGGCAACACCTTCGTCATGTTTGGGTCCCGGCAAGACATTCTTTTTCCCCTTCACGAAGGGACAGCCGCCAAAGCCACTGAACTTTTTCGCGATACCGGCATCGATCATGAACAGGGGATCGGGGAATCCTTCCAAAACATCGCCAGCAGTTATGTATCGGTTAACATCACTCCTACCACCCAATGGGTGAAGGAAGACTCGTATCACTACGTGATGGAAAATTTCGATTACCTTCCCAAGCTGAAGATCAATATCGTGGATCCTTTGCAAAGCATGGTACCTCTGTTTACAGGCCACCTGAACTTCATCGCTTCTCCCGAAGAAAATTACTGGTACCTGTGTGTCCGCAACCAGTGCCGGGGCAATGTTCCCGAGACCTGGCCACGCCTCATTTTCAGCCAGGATATTGCCAAAGTATCCAAATTTATCGAAAGGAAACTGAGTCAGGTTCCTGAACTGACTACAGATGACCTGTTCATGGAGGTCCGCAACACCATGCGTGTGAACAGCGTCAAGACCGGGGAACCGCTAAAACTTCCTCCCAATCTGTTCCCCTATTACGAAGGCCTGAACGCCCTGGGTAACAATCTGCTCTGGCTGGGACTCTACTGGCGGAACAATCAGTTCGATATTGACTTTATGCGGGCAGCCTGCCGGCTCTGCCAGGAGACGGGTATCGGCACCATCAGTATTACTCCTTGGAAGTCCTTTATTATCAAGGGAATAAAACCAGGAGATCAGCTTCGGTGGGAAAAGCTCATGGGTAAGTTTGGGATTAACATGCGTCACTCCTCCCTGGAACTTAACTGGCACCTGCCGGTGCTTGACGAGGAGGCCATGGAACTAAAACGCTTTCTGGTCAGGGAACTTGATCAGCAGGATATCAGTACCCACGGCCTTACCTTTACCATCAAAACCGAGGGTGATTTACTGCTGTTTACAAGCATTGTCATTGAAAAGGATGCCGAAGTCATTGCCGGACCGGAAAGCCGGTTTACCATCCGCTACGCCAGGGAATTCAATCCCCACCTGCTGGACTACCGTGTTTATGCCAGCGGAGTTACCAGGGAGGTCCTTCCCGCGCTGCTGATTGAGCTAAGTAAGATTTATTTCCGCCAGTTAAACCCGGAAAAAGACCTTCCGGCCGGAAAGTCTTCCGCCGGCGACGGACCAGCGCCAGCCACACTAACTGAAACCTACTACCAATGCAGCAACTGCCTCACCATCTATGATCAGCAATACGGAGACCCTTCTGCCGGGATTATGCCGGGGACGCCATTCGAAAAGTTACCCGACCATTATCGTTGCCATGTCTGTGACAGCGGCAAAGAGTATTTTAAACCGAAACAAAAAAAATAAAAACCTTACTGGTAACAGCGGAAAACGTGAAGAAGGTAATACAAAGCAGTTCGGATCATTTATCAGATGGATGGAACGCAGCGAATACCTTGGTAGCCTGACTCACTGGCACAGCGGTTTTCAGTTCTTCCAGACTGGCTTCCCGGATTTTTTTTACCGACCGGAAATGTCGCAGCAGCTTTTCAATTGCTTTGGGACCAATACCGCTGATTAATTCAAGTTCTGTTTTCAGGGTACCTTTGTCCCGCTTTTTGCGGTGGAACGTAATTCCAAAGCGATGTGCTTCGTCGCGCATATACTGCAGTACCTTCAGGGATTCGGACCGTTTGTCAATATAAAGAGGCACGGAATCGCCGGGATAAAAGATCTCTTCCAGGCGCTTGGCTATCCCAATAACGGGTATTTTCCTTTCGATGCCCAGCAATTTCAGGGCTGACTGTGCCGCCGAAAGCTGCCCCTTTCCTCCATCGATAACCAACAGGTCAGGTAAGAGACTGCCTTCTTCCAGCAGACGGCGGTACCGGCGGTGCACGACTTCCCGCATGCTGGCAAAATCATCCGGACCTTCCACCGTTCTTACATTAAAATGCCGGTAATCTTTCTTTGACGGTTTGGCATCCCTGAAAACGACCATGGCCGACACCGGGTACTTGCCTTGAAAATTCGAATTATCGAAACATTCGATATATCGGGGCAGGTCCCTCAAACGAAGATCAGTCTTTAGTTGAGAGAGGATTCGTTCGGTTTTGACACCAGGATTCAGCTTTTCGTATTGTTCCAGACGTGATTTCCGGAAAAAGAGCACATTTTTGATGGAAAGTTCCAGCAGTTTTCTCTTGTCGCCTGCCCTGGGAACAGTAAACCGGATATCCGGATCGTCTATTTCCAGCTCAAAAGGCACCACAATCTCCCTGGCATTGCTTTCGTATCGGTTCCTGAACTCACCAATGGCCAGGCTGAGCAATTCCGCATCGCTTTCCTCAAGTTTCTTTTTTAATTCAATGGTCTGGGTTTGCACAACAACCCCCCGGGCCACCCGCAGGTAATTGACAAAGGCGTATTTCTCGTCAGACGCAATGGAGAATACATCTACGTTGTGAATAACCGAGCTGACCACCGCTGAACGGCTTTGATAACGCTGCAAAATGTCCAGTTTTTCCTTCAGCTGGTGCGCTTCTTCAAAATCAAGCCGGCCGGCAGCCGCTTTAATGCGCTCGCGGAGATTGCTCAGCACGACCCCTGTATTTCCTTTCAGGATTTCGCGTATTTCCCCAATATTCTGCCCGTAATCTTCCAGTGACTGCAGGCCTTCACAGGGTCCCTTGCAGTTTCCAATCTGGTATTCCAGACAAATTTTGAACTTGCCTGCAGCGATGTTCTCCGGCGTGAGGTTCAGGTTGCAGGTACGTAACGGATACAGACTCTTGATCATATCCAGCATGGTACGCATCATGGTTACTGACGCATAGGGGCCGAAATAACGGGACCCGTCCGGAATGATCGTGCGGGTACCAAATATACGGGGGAATGGTTCGTTCCGGATGACAAGCGACGGGTAGGTTTTATCATCCTTCAGGAGCACATTGTAACGAGGCTGGAATTTCTTGATCAGGTTGTTTTCCAGCAACATGGCATCAATTTCAGTATCCACAAGTGTAAATCGGATTTCACGGATTTTGCCAGCCAGGACACGTGTCTTGCCATTTTCATAGGAGCGCTCGCTTTTAAAATAGGAACCAACCCGGTTACGCAGATTTTTAGCTTTCCCCACATAGATCACCGTTCCCTCCTGATCGAAGAACTGGTAAACTCCCGGTTTACGTGGTAACTTCTGCACCGCTTTTTTCGCATCGAAAGACATGCTGCTCCTTAACTTGATTCATCCGCTGATCCACCAGCGAATGGGGAACCTTAGAAATCCAGGCGATCTTCAGGCAATTCTTCCGGAAGTGTGAGGACGCTATCCGCCGGTGTCGAAGGAACCTGGTAGGCCGAACAGTCAAACGTCAGGTTGATGGTGGTATCGGTGGGAAGCGGAAAATCTTCTTTAGATACTTCGAGTGTGGAATCGGCATACACGCTTTGCATGAATTTCGCCCAAATGGGAAGGGCCATATTGGCTCCCTGCCCCAGACT
Source organism: Anseongella sp. (assembly GCA_036570465.1). GTDB lineage: Bacteria > Bacteroidota > Bacteroidia > Sphingobacteriales > Sphingobacteriaceae > Anseongella. Next base: position 3,510 of record DATCYD010000001.1, on the reverse strand, counting down.
GGTAGCGCGAAAACGCACGGTTTGATCATCGCCACCGGTCCACACTCCGCCTACCAGGTTGGGAACCGCTCCCAGGAACCAGCCGTCCCGGTTCTTCTGAGTCGTACCGGTTTTGGCGGCAATCGGGTTGGTAAATTTATATTTTCCGCGTAGCCTCACAGCTGTTCCAAAAGTGGAGGTGCCTTTCAGCATATGCAGCATCGTATAAGCGGTTTGTTCGCTCATGGCTTCGATGGGTACATTGATCTTGTTGTAAATGATATTGCCGTTCCGGTCTTCAATATGTGTAATAAACACGGGAGGCTTTCGCATTCCCTGGTTGGCGAAGGAGCTGAAGGCGCTCACCATATCAAACAGGGTGGTTTCAAATACACCCAGACCAATGGATGGATAGGGTTTCATATCGGCATTGATACCCATCTTTTCCGCGCGTTCTACCACATTCCCAGCTCCGATATGTTTGATCAGATACATGGTCACCACATTCATGGACCTTGCCAGTCCCTGAGCCAGCGTATAAACACCTCCGATCGAAAAATCGGAGTTCTGAGGCGCGTATGGTTTCCCGTTTTCTATAAAATCCGGGAACTCAACCGGGATGTTCGGCACCGGGAAGCATGGCTGATAACCAAAGTTTTCAATGGCTTCTGTGTAAACAATGGGTTTGAAGGTAGAGCCCACCTGACGGCGGCCCAGTTTAACCATATCAAACTTGAAATACCGGAAGTCCGGACCGCCTACCCAGGCTTTGATGTGTCCTGTATGCGGATCCAACGCCATAAAGGCCGATCGCAGGAACCATTTATAGTAAATGATCGAATCCAGCGGGCTCATCACCGTATCTTTCGAGAGATCATTTCCTTTCCAGGAAAAGACTTTCATCCTGACCGGCCGGGTGAATACCGCCCGGATGGAATCTTCCGGAAGATCGTTGAGCAGCATCTTCCGGTAACGCTCGGACCGCTTGATGGCTGAGTTAATGTTCACGGCCTGGTCTTTGAAAACGGGATTAGGGCCGGATGACATCCCTTTCCAGGGGGTACGACCTTTCCAGCGGCTGAAAAAAACACCTTGAAGCTCAGCAAGATGCTCCCTCAACGCCTTTTCGGCGTAACGTTGCATGCGCGGGTTAATGGTGGTATAAATCTTCAGTCCGTCCCGGTACACGTCGTATTTTTCCCCGTCTTCCTTGGGTTTTACCTCCCCTTCATCGATGAGACGGGAAACTTCCAGGCGCAGAAATTCCCTGAAATAGGGCGCCAGGCCGCGGTCATGCTGGGTGGGTTGTAAATCCAGTTTGATGGGTTCTTTTGAATAAGCATCGTACTGTTCAGCGCTGATCTCGCCGTGCTTGCGCATCAGGCTCAATACGGTATTACGCCGGGCTGTGGCCCGTTCTTCGCTATTCAGCGGAGAAAAGCGGGAAGTCCCTTTCAGCAGGCCAACCAGCACAGCAGACTGGTTCACCGTCAGTTTTTCAGGCGTTGTATCAAAATAGGAACGGGCGGCCATTTTTATTCCGAAGGAGTTGTTCCCAAAATCCACGGTGTTGAGATACATGGCAATAATCTCTTGCTTGGTGTAACGGCGTTCCAGGCGAACAGCGGTTACCCACTCCCGTAGCTTTTGCATCACCCGTACCGGAAAACTATTGGCCCGGCCGGATCCGAACAGGTTCAGGGCCAGCTGCTGAGAGATGGTACTGCCTCCCTGCTTATCCCCAAACAAGGTAAAAATAACACTGGCCACCGTGCGCTTAAAGTCGATGCCCGAGTGCTGATAGAAACGCTCGTCTTCGGTGGATACCAGCGCCTTGATCAGGTTGGGTGATATCTGATCGTAGGTCACATACGATCGGTTTTCATCATAAAAAGTTCCCAGCAGGGAGCCGTCGGAGGCGAGTACTTCGGCGGCATAATTGTTATCCGGATTCTCCAGGGCGGCCAGTGAGGGAAGCTTGCCGAATATCCCTAATCCTACAGCCATCAGCAATAAAAACACTAAAGCCACCCCGCCCAGGATCACTTTCCAGAAAATCCTGGTGAAACGGCTGATCTCTTCCTTACTTAACGTTGGTTGCTTCTTCCTGTTCTTACTCATCCGCTCTCTGGTAATTTATCTTGAAATAAGTAACGTATTCGTCAACGATCTGTTGTGAATCCAGCAACAGAAAGTTATCCCTTGTAATCAGGAAAACATCGGTGATCGAATCCGGAGCGCGAACAATCTGCTCCCGCCTCTTCATGAATTCCTCGTAATAGTCCCGGGCTTCTTCCCGACTGGAAAACAAAGTTACCGAAATCAACTGGCTTTCATTGTTCACAGTCTTGGAATTGTGCTTGTAGTTCATCCGGCTGAAAAAACCCCGGTTGAACAGACCGATGCCCTGACGGGTGCTGTTCAGGTTCATAGCGCCGTCACCGTCATTCACTGCCACTACCAGCAGGTATTTAGAATCCTCCGTTCCCGCGGAAAACCGGCTGCTGACCACTGGTGCCTCAACCGTGTTGGATGGCGTTGGTGCAGGCGTTCCTGCGGACAGGGTGGTATCCGGGGCCCCTACTGCCCCCGGGACCTCTTCTGTGGCAGCCAGTGCCGTATCCGGAGCCTGAGGGCTGGTGGTTTCCACGGCCAGCGAGGTTGTATCCGGAAGTTTCTCATCCGCTACCGCATTTTCCAAAGGCTGCATGGCGGCCGTTCTGCCCGAAAGAAAATTCACCCGGAAATAATAGCGGTATTCCCGCACAGTTTCGGCATTTACCAGGCGGTCAAAATTGCTGTTGGTTAGATAAAAGATCTCCGTCTTGTTTTCGGGAGCCTGTACCACAGCGCCCCGGTGCTGTAACAGCGTTTCATAGTATTCTTTGGCTGAACCCAGGTTCTCAAATGAGCCGACGGACACCAGCTGTACCTCGTTATTGACCGTTTTCAGCGCATGCTGATAATTTTGCTGACCATACATCCGGCGATTCAGCTGTCCCAGGCCAAAACGAGTGCTGTTGAGATTAATGGAAGGGTCCTGTACGGCAATAACGACTGTGAACGCTTCACCGGCCAGGGGCTGTTTAAAATAGCTGGCACGCTCGGCTTCGGCACGCGCCCGGGCGAGTTCGGCTGCTTCTCTGCGCGCCCTTTCATCCATTCTTCGCTGAATGGCGTCAAAATCGGTGAGCCAGCTTCCGCCTGCCAGCAGAGCGGGGTTCCTCCCGGAAAATTCCTCCGGATGGGTACGAACATAACTGAGCCAGGCTTCGGCACGACGGCCCGGTTCCTCCTGTGAAAAGGAGACCGATACCCGTTCCAGGCTGGCTGTAAACTGAGGAATGCTGTCGGTACGTCCGATGGCCATGGCCTGCAGCAGTGCGAACTTTGCTCCCAGTGAAGGGCCGGACTTGACCACCTCTGGCGACTGGCAACGGGCAATCGCTTCGGCGTATTGACCTTCCTGGAAAAAGCGGTATGTTTCCTGGTAGAATTGTTCCAGTTGGTTATTAGTTTCTTCACTTCGCG